>JAWWPV010000689.1:0-3349 GCA_033854775.1 Trebonia sp. | reverse complement strand
GAGTACGCAGCCGTCACGCCCGCCAGGGTGGACCCCTGCTTGCCGAGCTTCAGGAAGCGCTCGCCCACGCCGTCATCCGGGGACTTGGCCGCCGTCATGTAACCCTCGGCGCCGGCTACCGAGAAGCTGGTCACGGATGCGGTGCGGTTCTTCGGCAGCCGCCTGCGCACCGGCCGGACCTCGTGCGGGGTGGCCGCGGGCTCGGCCGCCGCGGCGGCCGGCGTCTTCCGGGCGTCGGACAGCGGCTGGCCGACCTTGCAGTTGTCCCGGTAGACGGCCAGGGCCTTGAGCCCGAGGTTCCAGCCCTCCGTGTAAATGGACTCGATGTCCTCCACCGTCGCCGACTCGGGCAGATTCACGGTCTTGGAGATTGCGCCACTTAGCGCTGGCTGCACCGCGGCCATCATTCGCACATGACCCATTGGGCCAATGGCCCGCTCACCCATGGCGCAGTCGAAAACCTCGTAATGCTCCGGCCGGAGGCCTGGGGCATCGACGACATGGCCGTGCTCGGCGATGTACTCGACGATCGCCTCCACCTGTTCCGGTTGGTAGCCCAGGTTCTTCAGGGATCGCGGCACGGTCTGGTTGACGATCTGCATGGAACCGCCACCGACCAGTTTCTTGAATTTGACCAAAGCCAAATCTGGTTCTACGCCAGTCGTGTCACAATCCATCATCAAGCCTATAGTGCCGGTAGGCGCTAGTAGGCTCGCTTGAGCGTTTCTATAGCCATTCTTCTCGCCCAGCGTGAGGCACTTATCCCACGCTTTATTTGCTGCAGCGAGAATTTCCTCGTCCATACCGCCGACCCGCGTGATCTGGCGGCTGGCGTCAGCATGCTTCCGCATGACCCGCTTGTGCGCGGTCGCGTTCCGCTTGTAGCCGTCGTAGGGCCCGACCACTGCCGCGAGCTCTGCGGACCGGCGGTACGCGGTCCCGGTCATCAGGGAGGTGATGGCCGCCGCGATAGCCCGCCCCCCGTCGGAGTCGTAGGCGTGGCCGGTCGCCATGAGCAGCGCGCCCAGGTTCGCGTAGCCGATGCCCAGCTGCCGGTAGGCCCGGGTGGTCTCGGTGATCTTCTCCGTCGGGAAGTCCGCGAAGCAGATGGAGATGTCCATGGCCGTGATGATCAGCTCGGTGATCTGCCGGAACCGCTCCACCGCGAAGGTGTCGTCTTCCCGGAGGAACTTCAGCAGGTTGATGCTGGCCAGGTTGCACGAGGAGTTGTCCAGGTGGACATACTCGCTGCACGGGTTGCTGGCCGTGATCCGGCCCGATTCTGGGGTGGTGTGCCAGTCGTTGATGGTGCCGTCGTACTGGATGCCGGGATCGGCGCAGGCCCAGGCCGCCTGGGCCATCTTGTGGAACAGGGCCCGGGCGTCCACCGTCTCGACGGTCTTCTCGGTCAGCCGGGCCGCCAGGTCGAACTTGCCGTCCCGCTCGACCGCCCGCATGAACTCGTCGGAGACCCGGACCGAGTTGTTCGCGTTCTGGTACTGGACGCTCGCGATGTCCTTGCCACCCAGGTCCATGTCGAACCCGGCGTCGCGGAGGACCCGGACCTTCTCCTCCTCGCGCATCTTGGTCTCGATGAACTCCTCCACGTCGGGGTGATCGACGTCGAGGACGACCATCTTCGCGGCCCGCCGGGTGGCTCCGCCGGACTTGATGGTGCCGGCCGACGCGTCCGCGCCGCGCATGAAGGACACCGGCCCGCTGGCCGTGCCGCCGGAGGACAGCAGCTCCTTGGAGGACCGGATCCGGGACAGGTTGACTCCGGCGCCGGAGCCGCCCTTGAAAATCAGTCCCTCTTCCTTGTACCAGTCCAGGATCGAATCCATCGTGTCGTCAACCGCGAGGATGAAGCAGTTATGCACCCGGAGGTTGCCGGAGAGGTACTCGCCGCTCTCGGTCTGGATGTCGAAGACCTCCATAGCGCCGAGTGGCTCGATCCGCGCGATCTCCAAACGCTTGGTGTCGTGTGCCGCCCGACCTGGAAGCTCGAAGCTGCACTCCAGCTTGTCGGCCTTGGCAGGGTCAACGAACCCGATCTCATCGGCGAAGATCCGCCGGTCGCCAGCGGTCTGCACACGCACCGTCCAGCAACCTTTGCGGGTATTCCGGGGGTCTGGCTTGAAGCCAACCCGGGCGAAGATCCCGAAACGGAGCAGCAGCCGCTGAATACCTCTGATGAGGCGCTCCGGGATCATGTCAACCTCCACCACGGTGGATGCTGACCGCGCCGACACGAAACCTTCCGCCTGGAAGATGCTCCTCAAATAGGCAGCCACTACCGGCAGCGGCGCGGAGTACAGGCGTTCCGGCACGACCATGTCGGTGCCCCGGGTGAGCAGATCCCATTGCTCGACATACGACCGCAGGGCTTCGCCATAAAGCCGGGTCCGGCGGCAATCGAGATCTTTGCTCTGGGTGGTGACTCGCCTCTCGTGGCGGTGAACATCAGGAAAGACACGGTCCAGAGCAGCCGTGACCCACCCAAGCTCCGCGTCAGTAACCGTCATCGCCTCAATGGTCAGGGAACGATTGGTCCCGGTGGCGTACTGACCGACGAATCCATCCGATTGGAGCCATCCAGCGAGCGCAGCCTCCGCAATCTCCCGATCGCTGATCTCTGTCTCCCCCGGTGCGACGCGGCGGCACCATTCCATCTGGTCACCCGTAGCGAGCTGCCCTGCAGGCACGAACTGGCCCGCGCCGGCCCCACTGGACCGCCAGACAAGATGGTCCGCGGTGACGTCGAGCGTGTAGCCCGCCTTGGTGTGTAGGCGCAGGACTTCCTTCACTCCGTTGGCCTTGGTAGCGACGACCCTGGTCAGGCCGTGGGCGTCGTACACCTTGGTCCCGACGGCATTGTCAGCGACCAGCTTGCCGATCGGAATGAGGCCTGCCGGGGTGCTCACCTGGGCGTCGTAAGGCTGGCACGCCGAGACCTGCTGCGGAGAGCTGGTGCCGACGTTGAACCAGACCGGAGAGTTGAAGGCGAAGATCTGGTGGATGAGCGCGTACGTAAGCTCGTGATCGAAGATCTCGGCATCCCGGGGGCTGGCGAAGTACCCGTTCTCGCGGCCCGCGGCCACGTACTTCCCGACCACGCGGTCGACCAGTTGCTTGAGACTCCACTCACGCTGCGGCGTGCCGACCGCGCCACGGAAGTACTTGGTGGTGACGATGTTGGCGGCGTTGACGGACCAGAAGTCCGGGAATTCGACACCCCGCTGCTCGAAGTTGACGGTGCCGTCCCGCCAGTTGGTCATGACGACGTCGCGGCGTTCCCAGGTGACCTCGTCGTACGGGTGCACGCCCTCCCGGGTGTGAATCCG
This sequence comes from Trebonia sp., assembly GCA_033854775.1. Classification (GTDB taxonomy): domain Bacteria; phylum Actinomycetota; class Actinomycetes; order Streptosporangiales; family Streptosporangiaceae; genus Trebonia. The sequence goes on along the minus strand of JAWWPV010000689.1, from coordinate 5 downwards.
CCCGA
>JAWWPV010000688.1:0-2852 GCA_033854775.1 Trebonia sp. | reverse complement strand
CGCGGCCCGCGAGTCGGCGGCCCCGGCCTCGGCGAGGGCCGCGGTGCGCTGCCCGGCCAGCCCGGTGAGCCTGGCGTTATCGGCGGCGATGGCCGTGTCCAGCTCATCCAGCTCGCGTTGCAGGCTGGTCAGGCGGGCGGCGGCGGCGCCAAGCAGGGCCGCCTCGGCTTCCCGCTCGTTCGCGTCGGCCTCCGCCGTGCCAGCGGCGACGGCCAGGGTCCCCGTGTTCAAGTCCACGGGGTCGACCGGGCCCGCCGGGAGCGCGAAGCCGGCGGCGGACAGGCGCCGCGTGAGGTCGCCGAGCACGGCGCCGACGGCGGCAACGCGCTGCCCCGCCTCATCCGCGGCAAGGGCCGCGTCGCTGGCCAGCTTGACGGCGGCGTCCTCCTCGTCCCTGCTCACCGGGGGGAAGGAGGCGGCGTCGACGGGGTCCGGGTGGTCAAGTGAGCCGCAGACCGGGCAGGGGCTGCCGTCGGTCATCTCGGCGGCGAGTTCGGCGCGCATGCCGTCGATGCGGGCGCCGCGGATACGCAGCGCCCCGGCCTGTGCCGCGAGGGACTTCTCCCGTGCCGTCAGGTGCGCCTCGCGCAGCTCGCTCCGCTTCGCGTGCTCCGCGACGAGCGCGGTGCAGTCGCTCGCTATCTGGCGGGCGGCGTTCGCCCTTTCCCTGGCGGCGGGGAGCGCTCCTGCGGCCTCCCCGGCGTCGTCACGTGCCTGCTCAGCCCGGGGACGGGCGGCCTGGCGGCGCAGCGCTTCCGCCCGGGTACGGTCAAGGTCGCCGGCAAGCGCGGCGGCGCGGGTGCGAGCGGTCGCGGCTGTCTCGTCTTCCGCGTCGGCCTGCCGGGCGACGGCGCGCTGCGCCTCCAGCCGGCCGACCTGGGCCTGCTTTTCCTGGCCGGCGACGTGCAACGCCGCAGGCTCCGTGCCCAGCCGCGAGATCTCGGGCGTGGCGGCTTCCAGGTCGGCCCGGCGGTTGAGCGCGTCGCGGCGGCGGCGCTGGCGGTCGGCGAGCTGCTCGGCCTGGCGCTGTGCGTCCAGCCTGGCTTCCAGGTCGGTCTTCCTTGCGTCAATAAGGGCGGCGGCCGCGTCGCGCTCGGCTGCGGCCGTCGCCGCAGCGGCCGCGGCCCAGCTTTCCTGCCAGGCGCGTGACGCGGAGTCAGGGACGGAGTCGCCGGCCGCTTGGGCGATCCGCGCTACGAGCTCGTTAACGCCCTCCTCGGCCGCTGCCACCTCCTTGTCCGTCGCGCGGCGGCGGTCGGCGAGCCAGTCTTCGACCTTGCGGAAGCGGTCGGTGCCGAACAGCTTCTGGAGCAGAGCTTCCTTGTCTTTCGCGTCGGCGCGCAGGAACTTGGCGAACTCGCCTTGCGGGAGGAGGACCACCTGGAAGAACTGGGCGGCGGACATGCCCATGAGGTTCTCGATCTCGGCGTCGACCTCGCCGATCCTGGTCGACTTCGACTCCCAGTCGCCGGGTGCCGAGAGCTCGGCGAGCCGGACCGAGGCCGGCTCCGTGGTGACGCCCGTGCCCGACTTCTTCATGCGGGTCTGTTCCGGCTTGCGGGTGATGCGCAGGCGGCGGCCGCCGATCGTCGCCTCCAGCTCGACCTCGGTCGCGGTGCCCGGTGCCGCGTGGTCGGAGCGGAGGCGCCTCGCGCCGCCGCGTTCCCCGGGGACCCGGCCGTACAGGGCGAACGCGATCGCGTCGAGCAGCGTCGTCTTGCCCGCGCCGGTCTCGCCGTGCAGCAGGAACAGGCCCTCCAGGTCGTCGAACGTGACCTGCTCGGTCGCGGCGAACGCGCCGAAGGCCGTCACGCGGAGGCGGTGCGGGCGCATCAGGGCTCGCCGCCATCCCCGGAAGCACTGCCCCTGGCCGCGGTGAACGCGGCCGCGAGGAGCTCGCACTCGGCGCCGGTGGCATCGTTGTTCCGCACGTGCCGCACGAACTCGGCGGCGACCGTCAGGTCGTCGCGGCCCTTGACCTTCTGCCCGTAGCTGCGCGGGTCGGCGGTGACGCCCTCCGGCTTGAACTCAAGCGTGAGGATGTGCGGGAACCTGGCACGGAGCCGTTCCATCGCCCCCTCGGGCCGGACGGTGTCGGTGAGGGTCACCGCGACGAAGTCGCGCTCGTGCCCGTCATGCTCGCGGGAGGTGAGCAGGTCCGCGACGCGGCCCCGCAGCACGGCGAGGCGCCGGTAGGCGGGCGCTTGGACCCACTCCGCGGCGGCCTTGCCGTCGGCGGCGACCTCGACGAGCCAGGTGCCCTTCTGGTGGTCACGCTCCGAGAACGAGTAGGGCAGCGGTGAACCGGAGTACCGCATGTTCTCCGCCAGGGTCTGCCTGCCGTGCAGGTGCCCGAGGGCGACGTAGCTGAACCCGTCGAAGACGCTCGCGGGCACGTAGCCGATGCCGCCGACCGATATGTCCCGCTCGGAGGCGCTGGCCTGCCGCTTCGCGGTCTCCGCACGCTCACCCTCGTCCCGCCCGCCGGTGACCCACGCATGCGCGAGTACGACGGTGCGGTTCGCACCGCGAGCCGCGGCATCAGCCCGGATAAGGCCAAGGGCAGCACTCAGAACGGATGCGTGGCTGCGCGTGCCCGCCGCCGGCTCCGCGTCTTGGGTGGCGGCCAGGCCCAGGGCCGGCTCCAGGTAGGGCACGCCGTAGACGGCGACCTCGCCGCCGGAGTCGGCCAGCAGCACCGGCTCGGCGAGCGCGGCGGGCCTGGTGCGCAGGTGCACGCCTGAGGCGTCGACGAGCGTGCTGTTGACGCCGAGCCGGCGGGCGGAGTCGTGGTTGCCGCTGATCAGGATCACCCGGGCGCCGGCCGCGCGCAGCCGGGCGAGCGCGTCCTC
>JAWWPV010000687.1:0-6599 GCA_033854775.1 Trebonia sp. | reverse complement strand
CGCCCGTTCCGCCGAGCACAGTCATCCCGGATACAACGCACCCCCCGTCTCCGGCAGGCAGCCGGTCACGCTCGCGATGGTCATCGGCTACCGCTACTGCTCCAGCGCGGTCGTGGGCGCCCCGCGCGACGGCGTGGTCGTCCCGCCGGACTTCCGGCCCACGGCCGAGCCCGGCAGCCGGGCACCGCACATGTGGCTGGACCGGTCCGGCACCCGGTTGTCGACGCTGGACCTGTATGAGCAGACGCCGGTACTGCTCAGCGGTCCCGACGGCGGAACATGGCATGCGGCCGGGCTGCGAGCGGCCGGGCAGGGGGTCCCGCTCGTCTGCTGCCGGGTGGGCCACGGCGCGGAGTACGACCTGGCGCCGCAGGACGGCTCCGACTGGGCACAACTGCACGGCACGGACTCAGACGGTGCCGTCCTTGTCCGCCCGGACGGCTTCGTGGCATGGCGGGGGCGGACGTCCGGCGCCAACCCGGAACGGACCCTGACCGAGGTGCTTGACACCGTGCTCAGCCGCAGGTGACGGCGACCTTGGTCGTCTCCAAACAATTTGCACGCTGATAACGGGGATTCGAGTCCTTCCCCCCACTCCTCTCGTAGTACGGTACGTAGTCGATGCATCGCGCTAAGTGATCAACCTGAACACGGGACTGGCATCCCTACCCGAGCCCAAGGAGGAAGATCATATGACTCAGCCTGTCGTCAACGTGGCCAACGAGAGCCAGGACCCGGTCGACGTCAAGGCGGTGGGCGACAAGTCCGCGTTCCTGTCCGTGTTCCTGCGCGCGGACATCCAGCGCTACGTCGCCGACAACGCCACCCCGCACGACCCGCTGCTGGCCCGTCTCCTCGCCGAGACCCAGGACGCTGCCGGGAAACGGTCCCTGATGGTCGTACCGCCCGAGCAGGGCCGGCTGCTGACCATGCTCACCCAGATGCTGGACGCCCGCCTCGCCGTCGAAGTGGGCACCTTCACCGGATACTCCGCCATCTGCATCGCGCGCGGTCTCGCACCTGGCGGAAGGCTGATCACCTGTGACATCAATGCCGAACTGGCGGCCATCGCAAGCCGTTATTTCGCCGCTGCCGACCTGGACGACCGGATCGAGTTGCTGCTAGGAGACGCCACGCAGACCCTGCGGGACATCCCCGGCGAGATCGACTTCGCCTTTATCGACGCCGACAAGGCCGGGTACATCGCCTACTACGAACTGCTGGTGCCGCGCATGCGGCCCGGCGGGATCATCTGCGCCGACAACGTGCTGTGGTTCGGCCAGGTCACCGATCCGGACGTCATCGACGAACGCCTCACCAGCATCCGCGACTTCAACGACCACGTGCGCGCCGACCCGCGAGTCGACCGGGTCATGATCCCCATCGGCGACGGAATCACCCTCCTCCGCAAGCGCTAACGCGGACATCCCGGCCCCTCTCGCGGACGAGGCTTGCCCGGCTAGAGATCCCTCGGTCGCTAGCGTCCAGAAGCTAGCGACCAGGGATCTCTAGGAGCCGGGCGCCGCTATGCCCGGCACCTGCGCCGCTCGGGCTAGCGCGAGTTCGCTTCCGGGCTCCGCCAGTGGTAGAAGGCAGTCGCCATCGCGTCAGACGGCACGCGCCATGTATCCGGATCGTAGGCGGAGACGAACGGCGAGAGGTTTTTGCTGACTTCCCGGAACAACGGGTCTTCGCGTGTGCCATCCACCGTGTCGGTCAGCGGCTGCTGGGCCTCGATGAGATGCATGTAAAGATCGTTGAAGCGAAACAGCGTCCGCGATTGCACCCCAATGCGCCGCGGCAGCTCGGTAGCGTCCGAGGCGGCGAAGACGCTGGCGATATCCTGCTCGCTGCCGGGCCGCATCCTGGCCACGATCAACGTTTTTTCCATGGTTCTCTCCCTAGTCTTTGGCGCTGGATGACCAGACGCTTTATTCGGCCTCGAGCTTTGCCTTGATCACCGCCATCTGTACGGGTGAATTTGCGTTGAGGTTATCGGCCATGGCCGCATCATCGACAGGCGCGTCGGGACGCATCTCGAATTCCTGCACCCAGCGCATGACCACGCCGTCGTCGACCTCATCGTAGGTCCACCGGATGTGCATGAAACGGAAAGGGCCTGGCTCGACTCGGTGGGCCAGGACCACTCGCGTCGTCCGGTCGGCGACCCGTTCCGACACCCAGGACCAGCTGTTCCCGTTCTCGTCTGGATGCATGGTCAGCCGGAACCGGACCCGGCCTTCCTCCTCCTTCAGTATCTCGGCTTTGGCATACTCGGTAAACAGCTCAGGCCAGCCAGCCACGTCGTTGGTCCTGGACCAGACCAGGTCCAACGGCGCCTTGATGACCACGCTGTTCTCGGTTCGTGCCGTCATTTCATCCCGCCTTCTGTACGGCGTCGTTGACTAGGTCGAGGAAACCGCTGACAGTCTGAATGTTCTCCGCGTCGGCGGGGAGCAGAATCTGTCGAGTCCGCTCGAGGACGGGGATAACGCCGAGCAGCGCCAGCGAATCCACGCCGATTTCATCGAATGTGGTGCCCTCACCCACCAGGTCAGGCGTTATCCGCACGCCAGCCCCGACCGAGAGGAGCTCGGTGAACTCGGCGAGCGTCACGGAAGCGGCTTCAGCCATTGATGACTCCATTCTTTGGGTTCTTGTCGCATTCTGGAAAGTCTGTGCCTTATTTAAGGGGCCGGATTGTATAAACAACCCTCAGCGCTGCTGACGACGAGTGCCGAGGTGAAGCCGCCAAAGCCGCGAGCCACGCACAGGACGTGCTGCAGCGGCTTGCGCCGGGCGGTGCCGGTCACCAGGTCAATGTCATGCGCGAGATCGGCTGTGCCGGGCGTCGGAGGTACCATCCCGTCCCGCAGCGCCAGCACGGCGGCGGCCACGTCCAGCGGGGCCGCCCCTGAGCAGGCGCGTCCGGTCCCGGCTTTCGGCACTGTGACCGGGACGGCCCGCGCATGTTCACCCAGGACGGCCTGCAGCGCAGCCACCTCGGCGCGGTCCGCGTTGCGCACGCCCATGCCGTCGGCGAACACGGCGTCGACCTCGGGCGGCTCGATCCCCGCGTCGGCCAGCGCACCGCTAATGGCGAACGTCAGGGCTTCCGAGGTCCGCGCCCAGCCGTCGGCGTCTTCCGGGTGAGGAGGCGGCCCCGCGGCGAAGGCGGCCGTGTGCCCGGTGATCTCGGCGAGGGCCGGCGCCCCGCGTTCCCTGGCATGCGCGAGTTCCTCAAGGACGAGCACCGCACCCCCCTCGCCGAGCACGTATCCGCTCGCGGAACGGCCGAACGGCACGTAGGCGCCGGCCGCATCGCGGGCGTCAGAAAGCAATCCCGACTGCATCTGGCAGACCAGGGCGTAGGGGGCGATCGGAGCCTCGGTGCCCCCGCACACCTGGACCGGATTGCCGCGCCGGATCGCCCTGCGGCTGAGCGCGATCGCGTCCAGCCCCCCGGCGGACTCGGAACTGAGCACGGCACAGGGGCCGCGGAATCCTCCTCCGATGGAGATCTGCCCGGTGGATGCCGCGTAGAACCAGGCGATGGACTGGTAGGGGCCGACGTACCCCGGCCCCTGCGACCACAGTGCCTGGATCTCCCGCTGACCGAAGGTGCATCCGCCAGGGCCTGCGGCCGTGGTGACCCCGATGTCGAAACTGCCCTTGCCGAGGGTGTCCAGGGCAGCGGCCGCCACCGCCTCGCGAGTGGCCAGCAGCGCGAGGTGGGTCCACAGGTCGGTCTGGACGAGAATCCGCGGATCTATCAGGCCAGCCGGATCCGCTCCGCGAACTTCTCCCGCCAAGCGAACAGGATAACGGGTGGCGTCGAACCGGCTGATGCGGTCGATCCCCCTGTGGCCGGCCAGGGTAGCCCGCCAGTAGCTGCCGGTGTCCGCTCCCGTGGGAGCCACCACTCCCAGGCCGGTGACCACCGTACGGCTGGTCACTGTGCTGCTAACCACCGGGCCTCCAGCCGGCCGCCCCGAGCACCACGGCCGACTGGAAGCCGCCAAAGCCGCTGCCGATGCTGAGCACCACGTCGAGTTGCTTTTCGCGCGCCTCGTTGGGCACGTAGTCAAGATCGCATTCGGGGTCGGGATGCTCATAGTTCGCGGTGGGCGGGATGACCCCGTGGCGGATGGCGAGCACGCACGCGGCTAGCTCGATGCTCCCGATGGCCCCGAGCGAGTGGCCGACCATCGACTTGATCGAGCTCATTGGCGTACGCCGCGCGTGCCCCGCCAGGCTTCGCTTGACCGCGGCGGTCTCGTGCCGGTCATTTTGCTTGGTGCTCGAGCCGTGCGCGTTGATATACCCCACGTCCTCGCCGCTGACCCCGGCCCGCGCCAGTGCGGTGGTGATCGACCGCGCCATCTCCACGCCTTCCGTGGTGAGCCCCGTCATGTGGTACGCGTTGCCGAATGTCGCGAAGCCGCGAAGCTCGCAGTAGATGTCGGCACTCCGCTCCCTGGCATGCCCGAGCTCTTCCAGGACGAGCACGGCTGAGCCCTCGCCGAGTACGAAGCCGTCCCTGGTCGCGTCGAATGGCCGCGACGCGCGTTCTGGCTCGTCATTGCGAGTGCTGGTCGCCTTGATCGCGTCGAAGCAGGCCACCGTGATGGGGGAAATCGGGGCATCGGCGGCGCCGGCGATCATGACGTCCGCCACCCCGTCTTCGATGAGCTGGGCGGCATGGCCCACCGCATCGAGCCCGGATGTGCAGCCGGTGGATATCGTCATCACCGAGCCGCCCGCGCCGTGGCGGGTGGCGACTTCCGCCGACAACGTGCTCGGCACCATCGCCTGGTAGAGGAATGGATGCCCGCCCGCGGGGTCGACAAGCCAGTCCCGCCCCCGGCTGGACACCTTGACGTATTCGTTCTCCAGGCGGGTAGTAGAGCCGACAGCCGTCCCCATGCTCACCCCGAGCCGCCTGGGATCGCACAGGTCAAGGTCGAGACCGGCGTCATCGACCGCCTCAGCGGCGGCGACGAGCCCGAGCTGGACATGCCGGTCGACCCGGTAAGTGACCTCCGGGCAGAGCCCCCCGGCGATCGGGTCGAAGTCGCACTCGGCCGCGATCCTGGAACGGAACCCGCTCGCGTCGAACAGCGAGATCGCGCGGGTCGCGGTGCGGCCCGAGGTGAGCAGGTCCCAGAACTGCTTCACTCCGATACCGCCGGGTGCGACGACCCCGATGCCTGTGACCGCTACACGCCGGCTCATCAGGGCTGTCCCGCTTGGTCTCGGTCCTCCGTGTCGACGTGTCCGAGCTCGGGCCGCGGCGCCAGCGGGCCGAGATGGAACACGATCCGGACCGGGACCGCACCGGGATTACGGATCCGGTGCCGCGTGCCCGGTGGAATGAGCAGCGCGGCGCCGGTGGCCAGCTCCCACGGCTCGCCGTCAAGATCCGCCGTCGCGTCCCCTTCGACAATGAAAAGGAACTCCTCGGAATACGGGTGGTAGTGCTCGGCGATCCGTTCCCCTGGCTGCAATAGGGCCACGCCCGAGAAGCCCGATACTGAGCCAGCGTTCCGCGGGCTGAGCAGGGTCCGGATCTCGCCGCCGCGCCGACGGTCCGGGCTGATCTCACTGGCCTGAACCAGGACGATCGGCCTGTCGTCGGGACGGCTGTGCACTGCGGTCCGTTCCAGCAGGCCGGCGGGCGCTGTGCTGTCGACCATGTCATTCTCCAGGGTTCTCGAGATGGCTGCTGAGTGGCGGCTGCCGGCCTTGCCTGCCGGGAGCCGCGAGTCCGAACAGTTTCGAAACGTTGCCGCCGCAAATTTGCGGTCTTGTCCGATTCGCCGATGTGCAGTCCCCGGTCCGTCCTAGCTGCGCTCACCCTCCGCACAGCACGCAACTCATCCGCCGAGGGCGGAAGCGAGAGGATTAGCCGCAGGCGGCGGCCTGCATGGCCCCGGCCGGCAGGGCCCGCACACGCGAGTCGTTCTCACATCCACCCCCCGACTCGCTGATCTACCGGCCGACCTGATGCGGCACCAAACTCTGTGCCGCCTAAGCGAACGTTCAATACTCTGCGTAGTATTACCGTCACTCTTTGTAGTAAACAATGACGTCCTCCGAGAGGGGGCCCGCCGTCCGGTTGCGCAGCCGCCCGGTGCCGTGCTAAAACCCCTGTGCTGTGCCTGACCTGCCGCTTTACGCTCAGCACGCGTGCTGATCAGGCTGCCAGGGCGGCTGCGGCTGCACCGGATCGTGACACCGGGCACCCTGCTGGCGTGGCACCGGCGCCTGGTCAGTAGAAAATGGACCTATCCGAAGGTGCCGGGATGCCCGCCGGTCCGGCCGCGGTCCGCGACCTGGTGGAGCAGCTAGGGCGCGTCGGTTTTCAAGTTGCCCGTCCCGGGGCGTGTCGCGGTGCCGCGGGCGGTCGGTTTCGCGTGTCGCCTGTCCGTGTGGCGTGTTCTGGGGTGGCGTTGTCCGCTGTGATCGCGGGTCATCGGGGTGCCTGGCCCCGGTAGGCCGGCCGGTTCGCCGGTTATGCCCCGGTTTGCTGGTGCTGCGGGCCGGCTGTTTCCGTGATCGCGGGTCATCAGGGGCGGATATCGCCACTTTTGACCCGC
>JAWWPV010000686.1:0-7430 GCA_033854775.1 Trebonia sp. | reverse complement strand
CTTCGCCCGGTTCCAGAACTCGGTGCCGGCCGAGTTCAGGGAGCTGGCCACCGACCAGGCACCCTACGGCATCCCCTCGCCGGGCAACGACCCCGCGTTCCAGCCCGGCGGCGCGTACGCGAGCTACCTCACCAGCTACGCGGCCGCCAACGGGGACACCACCGACAGCACCGCGCAGATCTTCGGCTGCGGCGGCACCCTGTCCGCTAACCCGGCGCTGTGCGCCGGGCTGAACCGGCACGTCGCCCAGCTGCCGGCCGCCCAGCAGTCCAGCCCGGCCAACTTCTACCTGGCCGCCCCCGCGAACTACTACGCGCAGTTCTGGCACCAGAACGCGATCAACGGCCTGCAGTACGGCTTCCCCTACGACGACGACGCAGGCCAGTCATCCGACATCTCCATCACTAACCCGCAGTACATGGTCGTCGCCGTCGGCTGGTAACCAGGTAACCAGATATCCGCGGCCCGCCGGGCGGCAGCCACCCCGCCGCCCGGCGGAACCGGAGTTCAATGCGAAGTTCAATGCGACGGGAACGGAAACCGCGCGGCGGAATGTCGTAGCGCCGCCCTACGATGTCTCCCATGGCGGGCGGGAGCGGGTTCGACGAGATTGCCTGGCTGCGTGCCAACAGCCCGGCGTGGCGGCTGCTGCGCGCCGAGAACGCGCCGCTCGTGCTCAGTTTCCTGCACCAGGTGTTCGTCGCGGATAACGTCCGGTCCATCCCCGCGGCCGAACTGGCGAGCCGCCTGGACGACGAGCTGTTCGCGCTGAACGAGCGAACCCCCGGCAGCTTCCCGAAACAAGCCAAGGCCTACCTGGACGACTGGGCCAGCCCGCAGGCCGGCTGGCTGCGCAAGTACTACCCCGAGGGCACCGACGAGCCGCACTTCGACGCCACCCCTGCGGTCGAGAAAGCCCTGCAGTGGGTGCGGGCGCTCGGCGAGCGCGAGTTCGTGGGCACCGAGTCCCGGCTGAACACGATCTTCGAGTTGCTGCGGCAGATCGTCTTCGGCACCGAGGCCGACCCGCAAGCGCGGATCGAGGAGCTGACCCGGCGCAGGCGGCAGCTGGACGACGAGATCGCGCGCATCGAGGCGGGCGACCTCAGCATGCTCGACTCAAGCGGGGTGCGCGACCGCTACCAGCAGTTCTCGGCGACCGCGCGGGAGCTGCTCGCCGACTTCCGCGAGGTGGAGGAGAACTTCAGGAAACTGGACAGGCAGCTGCGGGAAAAGATCGCGGGCTGGCACGGCGGCAAGGGCGAGCTGCTCGACGACGTGCTCGGCAGCCGCGAGTCGATCGCGGGTTCCGACCAGGGCAAGTCGTTCCAGGCGTTCTACGACTTCCTGCTCTCCCAAGCGCGGCAGGAGGAGCTGTCCGGCCTGCTCGACAGCGTGCACGAGCTCACCGAGATCGCCGAGAGCGACCCCCGGCTGCGGCACATCCACTACGACTGGCTGGACGCCGCCGAGCGCACCCAGACGACGGTAAGGCAGCTTTCCGAGCAGCTCAGGAGGTTCCTCGACGACCAGGTGTGGTTCGAGAACCGCCGGGTGATCGACATCCTGCGCGGCATCGAGTCCCGCGCCCTCCAGCTCCGCGAATCCGGAAATATCCCGGTGACGATGGAAATCGATGCCGCGACGCCCGCCATCAGGCTGCCGATGGAGCGCCCGCTCTACGCCCCGGTCCGCAAGCCCCGGATCGACAGCACGGGGATAAAGCCCGCCGGCGAGACCGAGGAGACCGACCCAGCGAAGCTGTTCGAGCAGGTCTACGTGGATCCCGGGCCGCTGCGCGGCGGCGTCCGCCAGGCGCTGCGGCGCACTCCGCAGGTCGGGCTCGCCGAGCTCATCGCGCGCGCCCCGCTCACCCAGGGCCTCGCCGAGCTCGTCACTTACCTGTCGCTGAAAGACGAGGCGTTCGCGATCGTTTACGACACCCGGCACGCCGAGCAGGTCAGCTGGACAGAGCCGGACGGCCGGCCGCGGACCGCTTCGCTGCCGAGGGTCACGTTCACTAGGACAGGGAGCACGGCAGGATGACCGCGCCGACCGAGCCCGATCTCTCGCAGGCCGTCACGCACCTGATGAAGGGCGTCGTGTACCGCGACACGCACGAGAAGGCGTGGCGCCACCTGCTCGCCCTCCAGCCTCAGGTAAAGGACTACGTCGCCGTACTCGGCCTGCTTGTCGTCATCGACGAGGCCGAGGGCTACGCCTTCCTCCGCCAGCGGCCCGCCGACGACCCGGACGAGGCGAACCCGCTGCCGAGGCTGATCCCGCGCCGCTCGCTGTCCTTCCACGTCAGCCTGCTGCTCGCGCTGCTGCGCAAGAAGCTCGCCGAATTCGACGCCCAGGGCGGCGACTCGCGGCTTATGCTCAGCCGCGAGCAGATCACCGAGATGATCCGGGTATTCCTGCCGCCGACGAGCAACGAGGCGCGGCTGACCGACCAGATCGACGCGCACATCAACAAGGCGGTCGAGTACGGCTTCCTCCGCGAGGCGAAGAACACCGAGCAGGTCTACGAGGTCCGCCGCATCCTGAAGGCATTCGTGGACGGCCAGTGGCTCGCCGACTTCGACGAAAAGCTGGCCGAATACGCCGGCCTGGTGACCGGGGACGAAGAATGACACAGCCGCTCAGCGGATTCCGCCTGGCCCGTCTTGAGCTGTATAACTGGGGCACCTTCGATCAGCACGTCTGGACGCTGCACGCGAACGCGAGGACCACGCTGCTCACCGGCGACATCGGCTCTGGCAAGTCCACGATCGTGGACGCGGTCACCACGCTGCTGCTGCCCGCCAATCGCATTTCCTACAATAAGGCGGCGGGCGCGGAGACCCGCGAGCGTACGCTCCGCTCGTATGTCCTCGGCTTCTATAAGTCGGAACGCAACGAGGTCACCGGCACCACGAAACCGGTCGGGCTGCGCGACGGCACCAATTTCAGCGTGATCCTCGGCGTATTCCGCAACGAGGGCTACGACGCCACGGTCACGCTCGCCCAGGTGTTCTGGATGCGCAACGCCGACGCCGCCGGCCAGCCGGATCGCTTCTACGTCACCGCGGACCGGCCGCTGTCGGTGGCGGGTGACTTCGACGATTTCGGCACCGACATCACCCTGCTGCGCAAGCGGCTCCGGGCCGGCTCCGGAATCCGGCTGCACGACGGGTTCCCCGAATACGGGAAGGACTTTCGCCGCCGCCTCGGCATCGAATCGGAACAGGCGATGGAGCTGTTCCACCAGACCGTCTCGATGAAATCGGTGGGAAACCTGACCGATTTCGTCCGCGACCACATGCTTGAGCCATTCGACGCGGCGAAGGCCACCGCGAACATCGTCGCCCACTTCGAGGATCTCACCAAGGCACACGAGGCGGTGCAGCGCGCCCAGTCGCAGCTCGCCGCGCTCACCCCGCTGCTGAAGGACTGCGACGCCTTCGACGCGGTAAATGACGAGATAAAGGCGCTCAACGCGCAGCGCGAGGCCCTGAAATACTATTTCGCTGACGCCAAGGCCGGTCTCCTTGATGAGTTGCTTAAAAATCTTTCTTCCGAACGGATGGGGCTTACTGTCCAGCGCGAAGGTCTCGATGAGCAGCTGAAGGGCCTGCGGGAGCGGGAGACCCAGCTCCGCGTCGAGCGCGCCGGGCACGGCGGCAACCGGCTCGCGGAGATCGAGCGGCAGATCGGTGACGGGGAGAAAACCCGCGCCGCCCGGATGACCCGTGCGCAGCGGTTCGGGAACCTGCTCGTCGAGGCGGGCCTGGACCCGGTGCAGTCCGTGGCGCAGTTCGCGGCTCGCCGCAGCGAGATCGCGGTGGCACACGAGCGCGCCAGCCAGGCGGCCGACGACTGCCAAACACGGCTCAAGGAAGTCGCGGGCGACGAGCGCACGCTGCGCGAGGAGTCCGGGAAGGTCAACGCGGAACTGCGCAGCCTGCGTGAGCGGAAGAACAACATCCCCAAGCGCAACCTGGACATCCGCCGGCTGCTCTGCCAGGAGCTGGAGCTCGCGGAATCGGCGCTCCCGTTCGCCGGCGAGCTGATCACGGTGCTTGAGCACGAGTCGGACTGGGAAGGCGCGGCCGAACGGCTGCTGCACAGCTTCGCGCTGTCGATCCTGGTGCCGGACGACCACTACGCGCCCGTCGCCGACTGGATCAACGATCACTTCCTCAACGGCCGGGTGGTGTACTACCGGGTGCCCGCGATGGCCCCGGGGTCAGGCGGCACAGGGTCCCGCGACGCGCGGCGGTCGCGCCCGCCGGCCCGCTCGGCGGCCCGTAACCCCTTGTCGGCCAAGCTGGACGTCAGGGACACGCCGTTCGCCTCCTGGGTGGAGGACGAGCTGGCGACCCGCGCCGACTACGAGTGCGTCGCGGCCATGGAGGAGTTCCGCCGCACGCCGCGGGCCGTCACGCGGGCCGGGCAGATCAAGGGCGCGGGCGGGCGGCACGAGAAGGACGACCGGTTCCGCATTGACGACCGCAGCACGTACGTGCTCGGCTGGACCAACGAGCGGAAGATCGATGCCCTGCTACGGCAGGCAGCCGCGCTCCAGGGGAAGCTCAGCGCGCTCACGGATGCCGAGGGCAGGCTCAAGGGTGAACTGGATGCCGCGATCAAGCGCGGCCAGGTGCTCGCGGGCCTGGACCAGACGAGCGAGTTCGCCGAGATCGACTGGCAGTCGACGGTCAACCGGATCGCGGAGCTGAAGGACGAGCACGCCAAGCTCAAGGCGGCGTCCGCCGAGCTGGCCAGGCTGGATGCCGACCTGACGACGGTGACGGACGCGATCGCCAATGTCGAGCGCATCAAGTCGGCGGCGGACGGCCGGCTCGGTGCCGTCGAGAACCGGATCGCCGACGCGGATGCCCGGCTCGGTGAAGCGCGGCAGGTCCTCGCCGGGCCAGGCTGCGAGGAGGCCAGGAAGCGGTTCAAGGCCATCAGCGACCTGCTCGGCAAGGCCGGCCACGAGGTGCCGGGCACCGCCGGAGCCTGCGACAAGGCCGAGACCGCCGCCGCCGTGGTGATCGTCGACATCACCGAGAAGCGCGCCGAGCGGAAGGCGCGGCTGAGCAGCCGCATTGTCAACGCGATGGGCGAGTTCCGCCGGCAGTACCCGGTCGAGACATCCGAGCTCGACAACGCCGTCGAGTCCGCCACCGGTTACCGGGAGCTGCACAAGCAACTCACCGACGACGACCTGCCCCGCTTCCAGCAGCAGTTCAAGACGTACCTGAACCAGAACACGATCAGGGACATCGCCGGCTTCCAGTCCCAGCTGAACAAGCAGGCCGACGTGATCAGGGAGCGGATCGACACGATCAACTCCTCGCTCGTCGACGTGGACTACAACCCCGGCAGGTACATCGAGCTCCAGAGGCAGGACACCCCGCATCAGGAGGTCCGCGACTTTCGCGCCGACCTGCGCGCCTGCACCGACGGTGCGGTGTCGGCCGGCGCAGGCGACGGCGACGACCAGTACTCCGAGCAGAAGTTCCTGCAGGTGAGCCGGATCATCGAGCGGTTCCGCGGCCGCGAGGGCCAGACCGAGGCCGACAAGCGATGGACGCGGTTCGTCACGGACGTCCGCAACTGGTTCCTGTTCTCCGCCTCCGAGCGCTACCGCGAGGATGACACCGAGTACGAGCACTACGCGGACTCGGCAGGAAAGTCGGGCGGGCAGAAGGAGAAGCTCGCCTACACGATCCTCGCCGCGTCCCTGGCGTACCAGTTCAAGCTCGAGTGGGGCGCCGCGAAGTCGCGGACGTTCCAGTTCGCGGTCATCGACGAGGCGTTCGGCCGAGGCTCGGACGAGTCGACCAGGTTCGCCCTCGAGCTGTTCGAACGGCTCGGCCTCCAGTTGCTGATCGTGACGCCGCTGCAGAAGATCCACGTCATCGAGCCGTACGTCAATGCGGTCGGGTTCGTCGACAACCCAATGAGCAGTTCGTCCCGACTCCAGACCCTTACGATCGAGGAGTACCGCGCCCGGCGGGAGGCGCACATGCTCGCCGGCGCCGCTGTGTCCCCCGTCCCCGTCCCCGTCCCGCTCCCCATCGCCGTGACCTGACGTGGCACCGCCAGCTTGGACCCGCCCCGCGGACGTCCGCGAGATGGTCCGCAAGAAATGGGGCACCCTGCTGGCCGCCCACGCCTCCGGCCAAGAGTGTCCGCCGCTGAACTTCCCGCTGCGCGGGCCTGGCCCGGCCGAGATCGGCGAGCGCCTCGGCGAGGTACAGAAGTGGGCGGGCGAATGGGAGCAGGCGGCAGCCCGAGGGCCGCTGCGCGTGGAGTACAAGAAGGTCGGCGGCCGGCACATCGGCGTCAACCTGATCCCCGGCCGGGCCTGGGTCGATGGTTACGAGCAGGCGTGGGCACTGCTCGGCGCCGCCGCCGAGATCCGCCGCCTGGCCGCCCTGACCGAGCAGACCAAGGCAGCATGCCCCGACCTGGTCCCGTGGCTGACCAGCCACCCGGTGCGCGTCCTGGGCCTCGCCGCCGACTGGCCCCAGCTCCTCGCGAGCGTCGCCTGGCTCGACCAGCGCCAGACGCCGGGGATGTACCTGCGCCAGGTGGACGTGCCCGGCGTCGACACGAAGTTCATCGAGCGGCATAAGGGCGTACTCACTGACCTGCTCGACCAGCAACTCAACGCGGACCGGATCGATCAGGAGGCCCGTGACTTCGAGGCCCGCTACCGTTTCCGCCGCAAGCCTGCCTACGTGCGGTTCCGCTGCGGGCGTCTCAGCGAGGGCGGCTTCACCGAACTTTCCGTCCGCGCCGATGAGCTCACCGCCCCGCCGCCGGGCACCGCCCGCGCCTACGTCGTCGAAAACGAGATCACCTACCTCGCGTTCCCGCTAGCCCCCGACGCGATCGTCATCCTCGGCGGCGGATACGCGGTCCCCGTCCTGGAGTCGCTGGCCTGGCTGCCCGCCCTGGACATCGTCTACTGGGGCGACATCGACACCCACGGCTTCGCGATCCTGAACCGCCTCCGCTACCACGTCCCGCAGGTGCGCTCGATCCTGATGGACCGCGCCACGCTCCTCGCCCACCGCGACCAGTGGGTCCGCGAGCCAGCCCCCACGTCCGCCACCCTCGACCAGCTAAGCCCCGCGGAACAGTCCCTGTACCACGACATAGTCACCGCCGAGTTCGGCTCCGCCGTCCGCCTGGAACAGGAGCGGATCAGCTTCGCCGCGATCGAGCGGTCCCTCGCCACCTTGCCGCCGGTTCCCGCGCCCGCCCGGCTTCGGGGCTATAAGCCCTCAGCTACTTGACGGCGTTACCCCTGGATGATCACCGGGTCACCCGGCGGCACGCTACGATTCGGTACCGTGGCCGACTTTGATCCCACCATCCCCTCCATTGCCCGGGTTTACGACTACCTGCTGGACGGCAAGGACAATTTT
>JAWWPV010000685.1:0-2964 GCA_033854775.1 Trebonia sp. | reverse complement strand
GGCCAGTTCCGCGGCCTCCGGTACCGCCAGCACGGTGGGGCCGACCGCGGCGAGCGCCAGGGTCACCGAGGCAAGTGTGCCGTCCGGGTCGCGGCTGGCGGCCGCCGCGGCGGCGACCGTCGGGTAGTCCGCGGCGCTGCCGGGCGTGAACCGCAGGTAGACCGAGTGCAGGGCGGGCACGAGCGGGATCCGGACGCTGGTGATCAGCTCGCCTGGCAGCAGCACGGTCTCCATCGGCCCGGTCGCCATCTCGGCGGCGGGCACGGTCCTGGTGCCCGCGGGACCGGTGATCTCGGCGACCGCGCCGAGCGCCACAAGGACCGGCGGCAGGTCCTGGCGCGGGTCGGCGTGCGCGAGCGCACCGCCTACCGTCGCGACCGCCCGGATCCGCGGATTGCCGACGATGCCGGCGGCACTGGCCAGAGCGGTCAGCGACGAGCGCACGGCCGGGTGGCGGCTCAATTCGCGCAGCGTGACCGCCGCTCCGGCGCTCAGGTGCCCGCGGTCGGCGGTTATCCCGCGCAGCGCGGGTATCCGCCCTAGCCATACCAGGACACTGGGCTCGATCAGCGACTGGCCGACCAGCAGCCCGACCGAGGTGCCGCCGCCGACCGCCAGCGCGCCGTCCGCCCGCAGTGCGCGCAGCGCCTCCTGGACCGTCGCGGGCGCTGCGAACGCCGGCTCAGCGACCATCGGCCGCCGCCATCGCGGCCTGCGCCGCCTCGATGATCGTCGCGTACCCGGTACAGCGGCACAGGTTGCCGACCAGGTACTCGCGCAGTTGCGCCTCATCGGCGGCCGGGCCGAGTTCGGCCCGCGCGGCGAAGGCGGCGACGACCTGTCCTGGCGTGCAGATTCCGCACTGCATGCCCTCGCACTCGACGAACGCGTCGACGACCTCAGGACTTGCCCTGGCGATGCCCTCCGCCGTCCAGACGTCGGCTCCGTCGGCGCAGTGCGCCAGGTAGAGACAGGAACTGACGGGGAGGTCGTCCACCAGGACCGAGCACACCCCGCATACGCCGATCCTGCAGCCCGCCTTGGCACCGGTCAGGCCGAGGTCGCGGATAACGTCGAGCAGGCTGGCGGTCGCCGGGACGTCAGCTTCCCTGGGCTCCCCGTTCAGGCTAAACCGGATGGTCATCAGCTCTCCCGTTGATCGCCAAGTAGACGCGCTCGGCGGTGATCGGAAGCTGCCGTACCCGGGTCCCGGTCGCGTCCGCGATGGCGTTGGCCACCGCGGCCGCGGCCGGCACGTTCGTCAGCTCGCCGATCGCCTTCACGTTCGCCGGCCCGACGCCGCGGCCGCCCGCCACGAGGACGGTTCGCAGGGCGGGGACGTCGGCCGCAGCTGGGAGCCTGAACTCGCCGAGGTTCGCCGCCAGCACCTGGCCCTCGTCCTCGAGCAGGTCCTCGAGGCAGGCGAACCCGATACCCATCACGGCGCCGCCGTCGATCTGCATCTGGTGCGCCCGCGGGTTCACGATCTCCGCCACGTCCACGGCGCTGACCAACTCGAGGATCTTGACCTGCCCGGTCTCCAGGTCGACGGCCACCCGCGCCACCTGAGCGCAGAAGGACAGCGCGGGCGGCTCAGTCGCGGCCTGCAGGGTGACCATGACCGGGCCGTCCTGCGCGCTGGCCAGCCACTCCTCGGCGAGGCGGCCCACGGCCCGGCTCATCCCCGCGGTCACCCGGCTCGCGCCGACCCCCGGATCGCCAGGGAGCGCGGTGGTCGGAACCTGCCGGACAACCACCCTCGACGGGTCGATGCCGAGTCTGGCAGCCAGCTGCCGCCGGATCACGGCGTGGCTGCCGGTTCCCGTCTCCGGTACAGGAACGCCGACCTCGAGCCGCCCGCCGGGCAGCGGGGTGAGGCCGAGGCTTGTCGGTGACGGCGAAGGCGTCGGCCGCGCGTACACGGCGACGCCGATTCCGTGCGCCAGCCCGTCTGCCTCGGGCGGGGCAGTGCCGGGATCCGGCGCGGTGCCCGCGGCAGGGGCGGCGGCGGCCATCGCCGCGGCGATGGTCTCGTGCCCGCGCGCCTCGGCCCACACGTGCCCGTACGCGTCCGGCTCGCCGGCCTCAAGCAAGTTGCGGCGGCGCAGCTCAAGCGGGCTGATCCCGGCGGCGGCCGCCAGTTCGTCCAGCGCGCTCTCGACCGCGAAGACCGCCTGCGGCGCGCCAGGAGAGCGCATGTGGCCCTTCGGGACAGTGTTGGTATAGGCGATCCGCGACCGCAGCGTGTAGCAGGGCAGCCGGTAACCGAGCGCGCAGTCCGTCGCCCCGTGCAGGTTGACCGGCGGGGTGGGCTTGGCCGCGGCGTACGCACCGCCGTCGAAGACCGCGTCGAAGTCGAGCCCGGCTAGCCGGCCCTCGGCGTCGCAGCCGACCGTGACGCGCATGACCGCCGGATGGCGGGCGTCGGTGGCACTGACGCATTCCTCGGACCGCAGCACGAGCCGCACCGGTCGGCCCGCCAGCCGGGCGAGCGCGACGCACAGCGACGCGTCGCAGACCCCGCCCTTGCCGCCGAAGTCCCCGCCGAGCGGGGCCGGGTCAACCTGAATGGCCTCCGGCGCCAGGCCGAGGCACGCGGCGATCTGGTCGCGCAGCCGGTACGGGGATTTGGTCGTGCCCCATAGCCGGGTTTTCCCGTTCTCCGGAGGAAATGCCACCCATGCCTGCGGCTCCAGGTAGCCCTGGTGGCCGGCTGGGGTCCGGTACGTGGCGGAAACCACCGTCGCCGCCGCCGCGAGTGCCCGCGCCACCGCCGCTGGCTCGCCGCCGGTGACCACCGACTGGAGGTTCGGGCCGTCTGCCCCGGTGATGACCGCGCCCGGGTACTCCCAGGGCGCATCGTGTACCAGCGGGCTGCCGGCGCCGAGCGCGGCCGCCGGGTCGGTGACGGAAGGCAGTTCCCTGTAGTCAACGTCGACCAGCGCCGCCGCCGCGGTCGCGGCC
>JAWWPV010000684.1:0-4927 GCA_033854775.1 Trebonia sp. | reverse complement strand
GCGGCTCAGGCACGGGATGGAGCAGGCTGACCTGGGGGACGACTTCGACTTCCGCGACCGGCACGTGCGGCTCGGGCTGACGTTCGGCGGCGCGGGCGTCATCCGGGGCGACCTGACCCCCGAGTGGACGTCGCTGGCGCGTTCACCCGTAGGGAAGGAACGTCCCTGCCACTTCAGCGCTACTCCCACGACCTCCAGCTTCGTCGCAGGGAAGCTGGTTCCGTCGCCTGCCTGGAGGGTCACCCGCTCGTGCGCGGCAACCCCGAAGAGGTCGCCTGCCGCGGTGAATGCGAGCAGCAGCCGCGGATCTCCGTCGTCGGCATGCGGGTCAAAGGCCCAGTCGGTTAGCTGCGCCTGGATGAACTGCTCGGCCTCGGCCTGCCACCGGACCGCCGGGTCCGCGCAGGCGAAAGATGCGAGCAGTTCTCGGTCGCCTGGACGTCCTGGGCGGATGTGCCACCCGGCCCCGGTCATCCGCCGATCGTCACCGGGACGAGGATCCGCAACGACTGCGGTTCTCCGGCCAGAAGACGTACGTCATCCGCTGTGATGCTCCGCGTCCGCGCGTCGCCGCGCCCGAACGGGCTGAACCCGTCAGCCCCGGGAGCGTCATCGATGTCGATAGCAGGAACAGCCTCGACGACCGCGCTCGCGCCGTCAAGCTTGTCAGCCACCAGCGCGAGGAAGTCTCCTACCCGGTCACGCCGTGCCGCGCCAGCCATCCACAGCGGCACCATCGTTGCCGTCCCCTTCATCTGTACTAGCAGCACGAACCGATCGGTTACCTCAGCGATGCGGCCCGCGAAAACCACCTCAGCCGGAGACGACAGAAGAATGTCGTTAGCGCGCACCTGCTCGGTTCGGCTCGCGACAGCACGAAGCGCTTGTGTCAGGGCGGTAGGGCCGTCCCCGGGGAGCAGCCCGCCGACGACTTGCTCGGCCTCACGGTCTGGCAGCTCCGACAGCAGGCTGCGCAGGATTGCGAACTCCGGGCCCGCTTCCAGGTCCGCTGCCGCGCGGGCCACGCGCTCAGCAGCAGGTGCATTACCACGCCGGGCCAGCCGCGCGGCCATGACGTTGAGAGAACTAAAGAATGTCATCTGGCCCGCGAGACCGCGATCGGCGAAACGGGTAACGCGCACACCCTGGCTAACCCACTCGTGCCGCCGCAGCGTCCGAAACGGGGCCTCCGCAGCCGGGGACCCACCCGGCTTGAACGCGTGCACGATCCGGTCCCGAACCACAACCGGCCATGCCGCGACCATCGTCATGCCCCCAGTCTAGCACCTGAGGCGTTGAAACAACGTTCCTGCGGCCGATGTATAGCCAAGCCCTGGCCTCGTCGGCGACGGCGCCCGGCCTACTCCGTCGTCGAGGGCGCGCGGCCTCCGGCCGATCACCATCACGCATCATTCGAGGTCCGATCGGAAGGTAGCCGGGCTGCCAGCACGTCTCCGCCTGTGCGAACTCGTGGTCAGGCGGGCTGCCACAGCTCGACTCGGTTGCCCTCGGGATCGGTGACCCAACCGAACCGGCCGACGCCCTCCATGTCCTGCGTCTCTTCAGCCACGTCCGCCCCCTTGGCGCGCAACTGCGCGAGCATCGCATCCAGGTCGCGGACCCGGAGGTTGAGCATGGCCTGCTGGGCGCGGGACCCGAAATAATCAGTCTCGGACTCGAACGTCGCGAACACCGTCAACCCGGCTTCCTGACGCCACAGGCCGTTCCCATCGGCGTCCAGGCCCAGGCAATCGCGGTACCACGCGCCCAGGGCCGCCGGGTCGGAGGCCCGCATGAAGTACCCGCCGATTCCAGTCACACGTTCCATGCCGCTATCTTGCCAGGACGGCGATCGGCCGGGCTGGCACCACACCATCGCCCGCTGCACAGCTCCCGTCGCAATCGCGGGGGACGCGTAAAATTTCACGACGCAAAACTGAAGTTACCCTTGCCACCTGCTGCTCCGCGCCCGGCTGGTGCCCCGCCGGCCGGCGCCGACATCCAGGTCATTGCGCACGGCTCCATCAGCGAGCTCCGCCAGATGCGCGGCGCGGCCGACCTGGAGGACGCCTGGCTCCGGGCGCGGCTCGGCCACCCTGATATCCGCAAGGACGCCCGCCGACCTAGGACCGTGGATGAAGGCGCTGCTGCGGGCGCTCGGCGGCTAGGTTGCGGGTTTCGTGGTCGGCTGTGTAGGCTCCTTTCATAAGTCGCCACTTATGGAAGGAGCGGGCATGAGCTTCGATCCCTCGGCTACGGCGGGCCTGGTGACCCGTGAGGTCCGCAGCGGCTCCCGCGACGGCGCGCCGACGAAGATCGCCATCGTTCGCCGGAGTTACCCGACCGGCCAGGCCGATCTCTGGGACGCACTGACCAACGCCGACCGGATCCCCCGGTGGTTCCTGCCGGTCAGCGGCGACCTCAAGGCCGGCGGCCGCTACCAGCTTGAGGGCAACGCCGGCGGCGTCGTCGAACGCTGCGAGCAGCCGGAGACGTTCGCCGTGACGTGGGAGTTCGGCGGGATGGTGTCGTGGCTCCGTGTCACGCTCGTCCCGGACGGCCAGCGCACGACGCTCGAGCTTGCCCACGAGGCGCACGTCGACCCCGGCATGTGGGAGCAGTTCGGCCCCGGTGCGGTGGGTGTCGGCTGGGACCTCGGCCTCATGGGCCTTGGGCTGCACATCGAGAGCGGGGCACCGGTCGACCCGGCCATGGCCGTTACCTTCCCCGTCTCACCTGAGGGCGTGGAGTTCGTCCGGCGGGCGGCCGCGGGGTGGGCCGACGCCGCCGTCAAGGACGGCGACGAAACCGGACCCGCGCACGAGGCAGCGGCGCGCACCGTGGCCTTTTACACGACCCCGCCCGAGGCTGCGCCCGGTAACTAGATGCGCGGAGTCTTCGACGCTCTCGGCGAGCCAGTCCGCCGGCTCATCCTTGAGCTCCTTGCCGCTGGCGAACAGCCGGTGGGCCCTCTTGTCACGGCGCTGCAATCCCGGATGGCAATCTCACAGCCCGCCGTCTCCCAGCACCTCAAGGTGCTGCTTGAGGCTGGTCTCGTGAGCGTGCGCGCTTCGGGCACTCGCAGGCTCTACGCACTGGACCAGGCCGGGCTGGACGCCGCCCAGGCATGGCTGGGCGGGCTCACCGGCCCGCTCGGCCCGTTCGCCCAGCCGCTCGACGCGCTCGCGACCGAGGTCGCACGCGGCCGCAGGGGCCGCCGGACCACTGCGGCCGAGCCGCAAGCGGCACCGCCGTCAGACGAGCAGGACAGCCAAACCGCCTGACAACGCCTCAGCCGGGATTGACCGACCGGGCGTTCATGGCCTGCTCGCCCGGGTTGATCCCGAAGGAGATGATGCGCCGGGGATGGATGCGGACGATGGTGTCCTCGAAGTTGTCACCGAAGGCCTTGCCGCCGACAGGGACGACCTCGGCGGTCCCGCGGATCTCGATCATCCGCGGCTGCCACGGCGGAAGCACGTCGTCCACGACGATGGCCGCGCGGCCGGCGTGCTGCACGTCGCGAACCTTCTTCGTCTGGCTCATCCGCAGCCCGCCCACCTCGATGGCGTCGTGCTCAGGGCTGTAGCGGAACGAGGTGGGCACCACGTGCGGCTGCCCGTCCGGGCCGACCGTCGCGATCCTGCCCAGCCGCTGCCCCGCGAAGTACTCAAGTTCCTTCTCGGTGAACACGCTCATGCCAGGCCCAACCCGCGCGCCGGCAGCGGCATTCCGCGAGTCAGCCGAGCGCCGCGGGCAGCATGCCACCCGCAATCGGCCGCACCGGTCACGATGCGAGCAGTTCCAGGATCGACTCGCCGTACTTGCTCAGCTTGGACTCGCCGACGCCGTTGATACCGGCGAGTTCCCCGAGCGTGGACGGGGCGGCGACCGCGATCGCCCGCAGCGTCGCGTCGTGGAAGACCACGTAGGCAGGAACGCCCTGCTCCTTGGCGGTGGCGCCCCGCCAGGCGCGCAGCTTCTCGAACACGGCTTCCTGCTCGGGGGCCAGGTCGGCGGCGGCCGGCGTGCCAGTACCAGCCGACGCGGAACCAGCCGACGAGGAAACCCGTGAAGAACGAGAACCGCGCGGCTGCGGCATATCCCGGCGCAGGGTCACGGCCCGCTGCCCGCGCAGCACCTCACCGGCCGCCTCCGTGATCGCGAGGGTCTGGTACTCGCCCTGCACCGCGAGCAGCCGCTGGGCGAGCAGCTGGCGCACCACCCCGCGCCACTGCGAGTCGCTCAGCTCAAGCCCGATGCCAAACGTCTTCAGCTCGTGGTGACCCTGCTCGGCGACCTTCGGGGTCTTCTTCCCCAGGAGGATGTCGATGACCTGGCCCGCGCCGTACCGCTGGTCGCGTTCCCGGTGCAGCCGCACGACCGTGGACAGCAGCTTCTGCGCGGGGACCGTCCCGTCCCAGGTCTCCGGCGGCGACAGGCAGGTGTCGCAGTTGCCGCACGCGACCGCCCGCTCGGAGAAGTAGGCGAGCAGCTGTGACCGGCGGCAGTCGGTCGTCTCGCACAGCCCGAGCATCGCGTCCAAATGCGACGCGAGGAGGCGCCGGTGCGCGAGGCTTCCCTCGGAGGAGTCGATCAGCCGCCGCTGCTGCACAACGTCGGCGAGCCCGTAGGTCAGCCACGCGGTCGCGGGGGTGCCGTCGCGCCCCGCGCGCCCCGTCTCCTGGTAGTAGCCCTCGACCGAGCGCGGCAGGTCGAGGTGCGCGACGAACCGCACGTCCGGCTTGTCGATGCCCATGCCGAACGCGATCGTCGCCACCATCACGAGGCCGTCCTCGCGGAGAAAGCGCGCCTGGTGCTCGGCCCGCGTCCCGGAGTCAAGCCCGGCGTGGTACGGCAGGGCCGGAATCCCGTTGTCCGTCAGAAAGGAAGCGATCTTCTCCGTCGAGTCCCGCGACAGGCAGTA
>JAWWPV010000683.1:0-10233 GCA_033854775.1 Trebonia sp. | reverse complement strand
CGGCACGATCATGCTGCTGCTGTTCGCGACCCCGCTGTTCATCGGGTTCGCGAACGAGCTGATACCGCTGCAGATCGGCGCGCCCGACGTGGCGTTCCCGCGGATGAACCTGCTCAGTTACTACCTGTTCACGTTCGGCGGACTGATCCTGTTCGGGAGCTTCCTCGCCCCCGGCGGCTCGGCCGCCTTCGGCTGGTACGCCTACGCGCCGCTGACCAGCGCGGCGAACTCGCCCGGCATCGGCGCCGACCTGTGGATCATGGGCCTCGTGCTCTCCGGCTTCGGCACGATCCTCGGCGGCGTCAACTTCGTCACGACGATCTTCTGCATGCGGGCGCCGGGCATGACCATGTTCCGGATGCCGATCTTCACCTGGAACGCGCTGCTCACCTCCATGCTGGTGCTGCTCGCCTTCCCGGTGCTCGCCGCCGCGCTGCTCGTCCTTGAGGTCGACCGCCGCCTCGGCGCCCAGGTGTTCTCCGCGAACTCCGGCGGCGCGATCCTCTGGCAAAACCTCTTCTGGTTCTTCGGCCATCCCGAGGTCTATATCCTCGCGTTGCCGTTCTTCGGCATCGCGACCGAGGTCCTCCCCGTCTTCAGCCGCAAGCCGCTGTTCGGCTACAAGACGCTGATCGCCGCGACGATCGCGATCGCGGGCCTGTCGATGACCGTGTGGGCGCACCACATGTTCACCACCGGCGCGGTGCTGCTGCCGTTCTTCTCGTTCATGACGCTGCTGATCGCGATACCCACGGGCGTGAAGTTCTTCAACTGGGCGGGCACCATGTGGAAGGGCCAGCTGAGCTTCGAGCCGCCGATGCTGTACACGATCGGCTTCCTCGTGGTGTTCCTCTTCGGCGGCATCACCGGCATCATCCTGGCCTCACCGCCGCTGGACTTCGCGGTCTCCGACTCCTACTTCGTGGTGGCCCACTTCCACTACGTCCTCGCCGGCACCGTGCTGTTCGGGATGTTCGCCGGCCTGTACTTCTGGTGGCCGAAGATGACCGGCAAGATGCTCAACAGCCGGATCGGCAAGGTCCAGTTCTGGGTGATGTTCATCGGCTTCAACATGACGTTCCTCGTCCAGCACTGGGCGGGCGTCGAGGGCCAGGTGCGGCGCACCGCGAACTACCCGTTCCTGCCCGGCAACGTCACCACGCTGAACATCATCTCGACCGTCGGCTCGTGGATGCTCGCCCTGTCGATCCTGATGTTCATCTGGAACGTCTACGTCACCACCAGGCACGGCGTGAAGGTCACGGAGGAAGACCCGTGGGGCTACTGCTCCTCGCTTGAGTGGGCCACCTCCTGCCCGCCGCCGCGGCACAACTTCTACCGCATCCCGCGCATCCGCTCCGAGCGCCCGGCGTTCGACGCGCACTACCCGCACATCAAGGCCGGCGCGGCGTCGAAGGGCATCGAACAGACCATCCCCGCGCTCAGCGCCGCGAAGAAGTAGGGGCGTGTATCTCACATGAAGGTCGAAGGCTGGCTCTTCCTAGGCTGCGGGGTCTTCCTCGCAGGCGGCGACGTCATCTACTGGTACACGTCGTATGAGCCGACCGGCACGACGGCGCTCGCGCTCGCGGTGGCCCTGTGCCTGCTCATCGGGTTCTACCTGCTGTTCACCGGCCGCCGCCTGCCCATGCGCCCGGAGGACGACAACGAGGGCGAGATCGCCGCGGGCACCGGCGAGATTGGCTTCTTCAGCCCGCACAGCTGGTGGCCGCTCTGGGTCGCCCTGGCCGCCGCGGTGACCGCGGTCGGCCTGGCGGTCGGCTGGTGGCTGGTCCTGATCGGTTTCGTGGCCATGATGTTCGCGACCTACGGCTTCGTCTTCGAGTACTACCGAGGCCACTTCAAGCACTAGCCGGCTGATTGCGCCAAAAGTCAAAATCGGGTATATCCCGAACGAGAGCGTGCCTCCGCCCTCCCGGCCAGCTTTCTCCGGGAGGCGCGGAGGTGACGTGTCTGTCGGTGCCCGCGATTCACGGGATCACTCACCGGCCGCCAGCAGGACCTCGTCAGCTGGGGGCAGCCAGGCCCGCCTGGTAGGCGATGATGACCAGCTGGACGCGGTCGCGGGCGTCCAGTTTCGTCAGCAGGTGGGCGACGTGCGTCTTCGCCGTGGCGGGGGAGATGCGCAAGTGGTCGGCGATCTCACCGTTCGACATGCCGGCCGTGACCAGGCGCAGGACCTCGCACTCGCGGTCGGTGAGCAGCCCGGTGACCTTGTCCGCGCGGTGCGCGGCCGGAGCTCCCGCGGTCACCGGGGCGCCGCCAGGCTGCGTACCGCCACGGCCGTAGGCGGGCAGTCCCGCGGCCGTGGGCCCCGGCACGCCAAGCGCCGGAGTCCTGGCGAACTCGCTGATCAGCCGGCGGGTGATGCTCGGCGCCAGCAGGGCCTCGCCCGCCGCGACGACCCGGATGGCGGTGATGAGGTCTTCCGGGAGCGTGTCCTTGAGCAGGAACCCGCTGGCGCCCGCGCGCAGCGCGCCGAACACGTAGTCGTCGAGGTCGAAGGTCGTGAGGATGATGACGCGGACACCGGAGGACTCAGCGGCGGAAGTGATCTGCGCGGTCGCCTCGATGCCGTTGAGTACGGGCATGCGCACGTCCATCAGCAGGATGTCGGGCTTGGCGGACCGCGCGACCGCGACAGCCTCCGCGCCGTTGGCCGCCTCGCCGACCACGGCGAGCCCAGCGGTGGCGGCGACGATGCCGCAGAATCCGACCCGGACGAGGGCCTGATCGTCGGCCACCGCGACGGAGATGGTCATCCCCGGCCGCCACCGTCCCCCGTGACGGCAACCGTCACGGCGGGAGTGCCCGGCGCGGCGGCCGGCGCCGTGGCCGCCGTGCTGCCAGTGGCCGCGACGCGGGAACCGGCGGGGAACGAGCCAGTGGAGCGAGGAGCGGCCACCGCGGTCGCGGGCAGCGGCAGCGCCGCCGTGACCTGGAATCCGCCGTTCGGCAGCGGCCCGGCACTGAACGTCCCGCCGCAGAGGTGCACCCGCTCGCGCATGCCGATGATCCCGTGCCCGGTCCCCTGGGTCGCCACGCTGACCGAGGGGAGCGCCACGGGCAGCCCGCCGTCGTCGGTCACCCGGATGACCAGGTCCGCGTCCGTGTAGCCGAGGCTGACCACGCACGACGCCCCCGTGCCCGCGTGCCTGACCACGTTCGTCAGCGCCTCCTGGATGATCCGGTACGCCGACAGGTCCACGCCTGCCGGCGCGGGCCTGGGGTGCCCGGAGACTTCCAGGGCCACGCGCACCGCGGCCCCGCGGGTGCGATCGATGAGCCGGTCAAGGCCGGCCAGGCCAGGTGCGGGCGTGAGCGGCGCCTGTCTAGCCGGGGTGCCGCCGCCGGCCGGCGCCTGGCCGGCGGCGGGACCGACCAGGGCCGGGCCGGGCGTCACGTCCTGCTGGCGGAGCACGCCGAGCATCCGGCGCATCTCCTCAAGCGCGTCCCTGCTTGTCGCCTGGATCGCGCCGAGCGCGTCCCTGGCGCCGTCCGGGCTCGCGTCGATGACGTACTGGCCGTAGCCGGCCTGGACGGCGATCACGGACATGCTGTGCGCGACGACGTCGTGCAGCTCGCGGGCGATCCGCAGCCGTTCCTCGGCGACCGCGCTGTTCGCCGCCTGATGCTGGAGGGTCACCACGTACAGCCGTCGCTGCCGGACGGAGTACCCGGTCATCCAGGCGATGACGTTGGCGAGCGCGATGGGGACGAACACGGCACTGGCGCCGTCGCCGCCGCGCGGTCGGCTGCTGGCGCCCGCGGCGGCGAGGAACACCATGACGGCGAGCACGAGGCCAAGCGCGGCGGCCCCGGTGCGCTTCCTGCCCTCGACCGTCACCGTGTACAGCACGAACGCGGCGCCAAGGAAGACCCCCGCGGTCACCGCGGGTGACAGCTTGGCCACTAGCACGCCGAGGATCAGCAGCGCACCGAACGTGGTATTCGGTGCCCGGCGGCGCAGCGCCACCGGGATGAAGACCACCGCCATGAACAGCAGCACGAGCGGCCACTTGGCCTGGCCGCCTTGGAGGTTCCGCCCGAACTGGGCCGCGCCGATGATCGCGACGAAGGCGCCGACCACGCAGTCGATCGCGATCCAGTGGACGGCCCGCATCCGCTTCGTCAGCGGCGGGCGAGGGCGCGACTCGGCGGACCCCGGGTATGCCGGGTACGCCCCCGGCTGCCGGTCGCCGGGCGGGTACGACATGTCGCGTTCCGAGCCCACCACTCTAAGGTAGCCGCCCGGCGGCCAGTACGCCTCATCCCAGGGGAGTAGCCCGCGATACTGACCGGCGCCGCGGCACCGCGGCGATATCACCGCATAGGGGGACGCGGCCGGGCCGGCGCCCTGTCACGCTGGGCGCCATGAGTGCATCCCCTCCGGCGGGGCAAGCCGGCCCTGTCAACCTGGCCGGCCCGGTCATCGAGGCCACCGCGCTGACTAGGGTCTACCCGGGCGACGTGACCGCGCTTGCGGGCCTGACCGTCGCCTTCGCGCCCGGCGTCACCGGCCTCATCGGCGCCAACGGGGCCGGCAAGTCGACCCTGATCAAGATCCTCCTCGGCCTGCTCGAGCCCACCCGCGGCATGGCCAAGGTCCTCGGCTACGACTGCGTCAAGGACGGGATGAAGATCCGGCAGCTCGTCGGGTACATGCCCGAGCACGACTGCCTGCCCACGGACATCTCGGCGACCGAGTTCGTCACGCACATGGGCCGCATGTCCGGGCTTCCCGCGACCGCCGCCAGGGAGCGCGCCGCCGAGGCGCTGCGCCACGTCGGCCTGCACGAGGAGCGCTACCGGCAGATCGGCACCTACTCCACGGGCATGAAGCAGCGGGTGAAGCTCGCCCAGGCCCTGGCCGGCGACCCGCGGCTGCTGCTGCTCGACGAGCCGACGAACGGCCTCGACCCGGCCGGGCGGAACGCGATGCTCGAGCTGATCGCGCGGATCGGCGAGGAGTTCGGCATCTCCATCGTGGTCGCGAGTCACCTGCTCGGCGAGATCGAGCGGATCTGCGACAGGCTCGTCGCGATCGAGGCGGGGCGGCTGCTGCGGGCCGACACGATAGACAGCTTCACCAGGGCCAGCCAGACACTCCTCATCGAGGTCGAGGAGGGCAGCGCGGCGCTGCAGCAGGAACTCGCCCGCCGCGGCCTGCGCGCCCGGCCCTTCCAGCGGGCCCTGCTCGTCCCCATCGCCGGCGAGCAGACCTACGACGCGGTCAGGGACAGCGTCGCCGCGCTTGGCCTGCCGCTGAGCCGCCTGGAGCAGCGGCGTCACCAGGTCGAGGAGATCTTCCGCGACGACGGCGAGCCCGGCCAGCCCGGCCAGCCCGGCCAGCTCAGCGAGATGGAGGCCGCCGATGCCTACTGAGACGTCCCCGGTGCCCAGTCAGCCGGCCGCCGCCGGGGTCATCCACGACCTCGGCTACCGCCGCTACGACGGCCCCCGCCTTGGCCGGTCGCGGATCGTCGCGGCGCTCGCCTGGCACAGCTTCCGGTCCGCGTTCGGCTTCGGCCGGGGCCCGAAGGCCAAGATCGTCCCGGTGATCGCCTTCATCGGGATCTGCCTGCCCGCCATTGTCAACGCGTTCGTCATGTCCAGGGGCAACCCCCGCCTGGTCAACTACGACACCTACGTCCCCGTGCTGCGCGACCTGATCATGACCGTCTTCGTCGCGGTCCAGGCCCCAGAACTGGTCAGCCGCGACCTGCGCAGCCGGGTGCTCCCGCTGTACTTCTCCCGCCCGATCAAGCCGGGCGACTACCCGCTCGCCAAGTACCTCGGGTTCACCGCCGCGTGCCTGGTGATGCTTGAGGTGCCGCTGCTGCTGCTCTACGGGGGAGCGGTCGCCAACGTGCACGGCGGCGCGGCCGTGTGGGCGCAGACAAGGGCACTGATCCCCGGCCTGCTCCTGGGGCTCCTGTGGGCCGTGTCACTGGCCGCGATCAGCCTGTTCCTCGCGTCCCTGACCGGCCGGCGCGGCTTCGCGACCGGGACGGTGGCGATCGCCTTCCTGCTCACCTACACCCTCGCGCAGATCCTGCTCCAGGTCGAGAGCCAGGGCGTCGTGCACGGGGGACCGGTCGCCGGCTCGGTCATCAACGGGCCGCCGCCGTCCCTCGCGGAAAAAGTCTCCGGGCTGTTCAGCCCGTTCACTCTCTTCGACGGCGTGCGCAGGTGGCTCGGCGGCACCAACCCCGGCGACAACGTGCCCGCGCTCGGTGCCTTCGGCGCGGTCTACGCGCTGGTCCTGATCATCCTCGTCGGGCTGTGCCTGTACGGCCTGGCCGCCCGTTACCGGAAGGCCCGCCTGTCATGACCACCATCGAGCTCCGCAACGTCAGCCGCTGGTACGGCAACGTGGTGGCGGTCAACGACGTCACGATGGACATCGGCCCGGGCGTCA
The DNA here is from genome assembly GCA_033854775.1 of Trebonia sp. Taxonomy (GTDB): domain Bacteria; phylum Actinomycetota; class Actinomycetes; order Streptosporangiales; family Streptosporangiaceae; genus Trebonia. The sequence continues at coordinate 3,791 of JAWWPV010000683.1, read as the reverse complement.
CCGGCCTCCTCGGCCCGAACGGCGCGGGCAAGTCCACGATCCTGCACATGATCGCGGGCTTCCTCGAACCGTCTAAGGGCACGCTCACCCTCGACGGCACCCCGACGTGGAAAAATCCGGAAATCTACCGACGGCTCGGTCTCGTCCCCGAGCGTGACTCCGTCTACGCGTTCCTCACCGGCGCCCAGTTCGTCACCGCGACCGCGAAGCTGCACAAGCTTCCGGAACCGGAGCGGTCGACCCGGTGGGCGATCGACCTGACCGAGATGGCCCAGGCGCAGGACCGCAAGATCGTCACCTACTCCAAGGGCATGCGCCAGCGCATCAAGGTCGCCGCCGCCCTCGTCCACGACCCAGAGATCCTGCTGCTCGACGAGCCGTTCAACGGCATGGACCCCAGGCAGCGCCTGCACATGATGGACCTGCTCTCCAGGCTCGGGGACGACGGCCGCACGATCCTGTTCTCCTCCCACATCCTCGAGGAGGTGGAACGGCTCTCCGGCACGATCCAGGTGATGGTCGCGGGCCGCCTGGCCGCGTCAGGCGACTTCCGCGCCATCCGCCGCCTCATGACCAGCCGCCCGCACGTGTTCCACGTGAAGACCTCCGACGACAGGCGCCTGGCCGCCGCCTTGGTCGGCCGCGACTACACGCACGCGGTCGAGCTGACGAGCAAGGGCCTGCAGGTGCGGACGTCCGACTTCGGCGCGTTCTGCGCGCAGATCGCGGTCATCACCCGCGACGAGGACATCAGGCTGACCGAACTGCTCCCGACCGACGAGTCGCTGGAAAGCGTCTTCGGCTACCTGATCGCGAACTAGGAGCCCCGACAATGCTCAATCTGGTAGTCGCGGGCATCACGGTCCGCGCCACGCTCGGGCGCAGGCGCGCCATCTTCTTCGCCCTCCCCGCGGTCATCCTCATCGCGCTCACCCTGGTGCTGCGCGCGTCCCACCCGGCGGGCGCGGACTGGCCGGACGCCGTACTCGGCGACTTCGGCTTCTCGATCCTGCTGCCGCTCACGGCGCTGATCATCGGCACCGGCGTGCTCGGCGCGGAGATCGACGACGGCAGCGTCGTGCACCTCCTGGCCACCCCGGTGCGCCGCGCTGACGTGATCATCACGAAGTTCGCGGTCGCCACCGCCCTGACCGCCCTGTTCGCCGCCGTCCCCGAGCTGATCGCGGGCCTGCTCGCCCCCAACGACGCCAAGCTCGCCGTGGCCCTCTTCGTGGGGGCCCTGGTCGGCTCGGCGGTCTACTCGGCGGCCTTCGTCCTCGCGTCGGTGCTGACCACCCGCGCGATCGCGTTCGGCCTGCTGTACGTCGTGGTCTGGGAGGGCCTGCTCAGCAACCTCGTCGGCGGCGTCCGCATCCTGTCGATCGCCCACTACTCGCTCGGCGTCGCGAACGCCATCCACCCCGACAAGAGCCTTGGCGCCGGCCTGAGCCTGTCCACGTCGCTGATCCTCGCGATCGTGGTCACGGTTGGCGGCCTGTACCTGGCCGTCCGCCGCCTGGAGACCTTCTCCCTGGCCGGCGACCCCGCCTAAAGGCAACCCCGCGTTCACGCGTGGATGTGAGTTTGGTGTCGCTATAAGAGTGGATGTGAGTTTGGTGTCGCTATAAGATATGGGCCCGTCGGTTTTCAAGTTGCCCGTCCCGGGCGCGCCGCGGACCCGCGGGCCGTCGGTTTCGCGCCTTGGCTTTCCTTCGGGCGGGTCCTGGCGTGCCGTTGACCGACGTGATCGCGGGTCATCCGGGCGGCGGCCCGGGAAGGCCGGCCGGTTCGCCCGTTATGCCCCGGTTTCCCGGCGCTGCGGGCCGGCTGTTTCCGCGATCGCGGGTCATCGGGGGCGGATATCGCCAATTTTGACGTGCGCCGGGATAAACCGGCACGAAGGAGGAGATGGAAGAGCTCTACACCGAAAGGGCTAGCGACCCGCGGTGGCCCCGAGTCATGCGTGGCGTCTCGTGAGGGGCGTGGCGAAGCGTTGGCAGGGGTACGCGCAGGCCGGGCTATTGAGCCGCGAAATTGGCAAGTTCGGGGTGCCCACGCTGTGTCAAAGGCGGAAGGCAGCACCGCTGGCGGCGTTTTCGCGAGCCGTCAGGGGACCCCGCGCGGTCGGAGAACCAGGGCATGTGCGGAACCTTCGTGTGCGAGAACCGGGAGGTCCCGTGCCTGCCCGTCCGCGTGGTCTGCGGGCGGGCCGCCGGGGGAACGCTGCGGCGGTAATCCCCGGACGGACGGGGGCGGGAAGTCGGATTGGTCCGTAGTACCTGCGAGCCTGCCGAACGAGGCGAGAGCTGAGGGGGCAGGGGAGGAAAGGGACTGAGTTATGGAGAACACGGACGGCGAAACACGCCCCGGACGCAGTGCCGGGCCTGGCGTGTCAAGTGGGCTGGGCCGTGTGCGCGAGGTCGCGCGGAAGGACAAGGATGCGCGGTTCACCGCGCTGCTGCACCACGTCAGCTTTCACCGGCTGGTGCTGGCGTTCGACGGCCTGAAGAAGGACGCGGCGCCGGGGGCCGATGGGGTGAGCTGGCGGGAGTACGACGGGAACTGGCAGGAGAGCCTGCTGGCCCTGCACTCCCGGGTGCAGTCGGGGAAGTACCGGGCGGTGCCGTCGCGGCGCGTTTACATCCCGAAGGCGGACGGGCGGCTGCGGCCGCTCGGCATCGCGTCGCTGGAGGACAAGATCGTCCAGCGCGCCGTCTGCGAGGTGCTGAACGCGGTTTACGAGGCGGACTTCAAGGGCTTCTCCTACGGGTTCCGGCCGGGACGGTCCCAGCACGATGCGCTGGACGCCCTGTCGGCCGGGCTCGGGAAGAAGGTGAACTGGGTGCTGGACGCGGACATCCGCGGCTTCTTCGACCACCTTGACCGGGAATGGCTGGTGAAGTTCCTCCGGCACCGGATCGCGGACGAGAGGATCCTGCGGCTGGTCGTGAAATGGCTGAACGCGGGAGTGCTCGAAGACGGGCAGTGGACCGACAGCGGGGAGGGCACGCCGCAGGGTGGTTCATTGTCGCCCGTGCTCGCGAATGTCTACCTGCATTATGTCCTGGACCTGTGGGCTGACTGGTGGCGGAAGACGCACGCGAGGGGAAATGTGATCATTACCCGTTTCGCGGACGACTTCGTCACCGGGTTCCAGTACCAGGACGACGCTGAAAGGTTCCTGGCGGAACTGCGCGGCAGGCTCGCGGAGTTCGCCCTGGAACTGCACCCCGGCAAGACCCGGCTGATCGAGTTCGGGCCGCACGCGGCCCGGAACCGGCAGGCCCGGGGCGAGGGGAAACCGGAGACGTTCACCTTCCTGGGATTCCGGCATATCGCCCGGATGACCAGGGGACGGTTCTGGGTTCAGCGGGTCACGGACAAGAAGAAGATGACGGCGAAGCTGAAGCAGGTCAAGGCCGAGATCATGCGCCGCCGGCACCTGCCCGTCCCCGAACAGGGGCGGTGGCTGGCAAGCGTCACCACCGGGCACAGCAGGTACTACGCGGTCCCCGGCAACTACCAGGCGGCCGACGCCTTCCGCCGGCAGGTCATCCGGTACTGGCGGCACGCCCTGGGGCGCCGCAGCCAGAACGGGCGCATCACCTGGGACCGGATGAACCGCCTGGCCCGCCGCTACCTCCCCCGCACCAAGATCATGCACCCATGGCCCCACGTGCGGTTCGCCGCCAGATATCCATGACAGGAGCCCAGTGCGGTAATCCCGCTCGCTGGGATCTGCGCGGGGGGCCGCCCGCAAGGGCGGTCCCTACCGCGACCCGCAGTAATCT
>JAWWPV010000682.1:0-8006 GCA_033854775.1 Trebonia sp. | reverse complement strand
GTCCCTCGGTGGGCTAGCAAGAGGTGAGGGCAGCACGCTACCACCGAAGGCTGATGCCGGCCGGACGCGGGCCGCAACCGCGTCCGGCCGGCGGCTTATGGGGTTAGCGCACCCCGTACAGGTGCTCAAGGGCTAGCTGGTCGAGGTGCTCGTAGCCCATCCCGCGCGCGGCGAGCGCGTCGATGTCCGCGGTGGCGTCGCGGACGTCGCGCCAGGTCTCGCCCGGGGCCAGGGTCGGCGCGGCGAGCTCGGGGATGCGGGCCGCGGCGAGCGCCGCCTGGACCTCGGGGTCGGCGCGGAACGCCCTCGCCTTCTCCCGCAGGATCAGGTAGTTGCGCATGCAGGCGGCGGCCGAGGCCCACACGCCCTCGTCGTCCTCGGTGCGCGGCGGCTTGTAGTCGAAGTGCACAGGGCCGTCGTACCCGCCGGCCAGGAGCGTGTCCACCACCCAGAACGCGCCGCGCGCGTTGCCGGCGCCGAACCGCAGGTCCTGGTCGTAGCGCGGGCCGTTTTGACCGTTCAGGTCGATGTGGAACAGCTTGCCGTGCCACATCGCCTGGGCGATGCTGTGCGCGTAGTTCAGCCCCGCCATCTCCTCGTGCCCGATCTCCGGGTTGACTCCCACCATCTCGGGGTGCGCGAGCTCGTTGATGAAGGCGAGCGCGTTCCCGACCGTCGGCAGCAGGATGTCGCCGCGCGGCTCGTTCGGCTTCGGCTCGATCGCGAACCGGATGTCGTACCCCTGGTCGATGACGTACTGCGACAGCAGGTTCAGCCCCTCTTTGTACCTTTCCAGCGCGGCCCTGATGTCCTTGGCCGCCCCGGATTCCGCGCCTTCCCTGCCGCCCCAGAAGATGTAGGTCTTCGCGCCGAGCTCGGCGGCCAGGTCAAGGTTGCGCATCACCTTGGCGAGCGCGAACCGGCGGACCGCGCGCTCGTTCGCCGTGAAGGCGCCGTCCTTGAAGATCGGGTGCCCGAACAGGTTCGTGGTGGCCGTGGTCACCACGAGCCCGGTCTCGTCCAGGGCCTTGCGGAACGCGGCGATCTTCTCATCGCGCTGCGCGTTCGACGCGTCGAAGTCGAACACGTCGTTGTCGTGGAAGTTCACCCCGTAGGCACCGAGCTCCGCGAGCTTGCGGACCGCCCGGTCGGCCGGCATCGGCGGCCGCACCGCACCGCCGAACACGTCAACTCCCTGCCAGCCAACCGTCCATATCCCGAACGAGAACTTGTCTTCGCGAGTAGGGACATACGCGTCTGAAGTCATGGTCTCCCTTTACCTCCGATACCTCTGACCGTAACGAATGGCCCGCCGATGCCGGTAGCCCCTCCCGGCTCGACTTTCCTGGACGGTGGTTGCGGCAACGGGCCGGCCATAGGCGGCCCGTTGCCACAACCATCCGGGGCGGCTACCCCTTGACCGCGCCGGACGCGCCCGCCACCAGATAGCGTTCCGCCCACACGAACACGGCGAGGGCGGGCACCGCGGCCAGCGCGGTAAACGCCAGGATGATGGCCGTGTCCGACGAGTACGTCGACTGGTACGTGTAGACGCCGAGCGGCAGGGTGAAGTGCGACTGCGTGCTGAAGACCAGCAGCGGGAGCAGGAACTGATTCCAGCTCGTGACGAACGCCAGCAGCGCCACCGTGACCAGGGCGGGCCTGCACATCGGGAGCAGTATCTGGGCGAAGAACCGCAGCCTGCTCGCGCCGTCCACCAGGGCGGCGTCCTCGATGTCGCCGGGAATGGCGCGCATGAACGGGCGCAGGATGAGCATCGTGATCGGCAGCGAGAACGCCGCCTCTGGCAGCGCCACGCCGAACTGGTTGTCCAGCAGGCCGAGCAGCTGCAGCTGCAAGAACAGCGGCAGCGCGGCTATCTGGAGGGGGAACAGCAGGCCGGAAACGAACAGCGTGTAGAAGGCCTCCCGGCCGCGGAAGACATACCTGGACAGCGCGAACGCCGCCATCGCGCCGAGTCCTACTGCCAGCACGGTCGCGACCCCGGCGATCAGGGCGCTGTTCCCGAGGAACTCCCAGAACGACGCGCTGCTGAGGATGGTGCTGTAGTTCGTCCAGACCCACGGGTTCGGCAGTGCGGTCGCGCTGTTGGCGATCTGGGCAGTGCTGCGGGCGCCGTCCAGGAACACGTACAGCAGCGGCACCACCGTGACCCCCAGGATCACGATGGACACCATGTAGGTGGCCGGCAGGACCGTCCAGCTGCTTGACCGCCGCCGCGGACCGCGGGCCCCGGCCGGCGGGGCCGCCGCCGTGATGGCCGTCATCATGCCACCGCCCTGGTCAGGGCGCCGGCGGTGTCCCGGCGCAGCGCGTATCGCTGGTAGATGAGGGAGAACGCGAAGCAGAAGACGAACATGATGATCGCAATCGCCGTGCCATAGCTGAACGCCTCGTTCTGAAACCCGGTGCGGTACATGTACGTCGCCATCGAATCCGACGCGCCCGCCGGGCCGCCCTGGGTCAGGAGCCAGATGACGTCGAAGACCTGCAGTGAGCCGATGACGGTGATGAAGCCCCAGATCCGGATCGTCGGCCCGAGCAGCGGCAGCGTGACCCGCCAGGTCACCTGCCAGGGAGTTGCCCCGTCGATGGCCGCGGCCTCCCTCAGCTCGGCGGGGATGCCCTGTAGCCCGGCGAGCAGCAAGACGATGCCGAAACCGAGGTACTGCCAGGTGAGCACGGCGAAGTTGGTGTACAGCACGACGTGGACGTTGGCGAGCCACAGCTGCACGAGCCCGCCAAGCCCGACCGACTTCATCACCTGATCGACGAAGCCGCCTGGCTGCAGGATCAGCGACCACATGACGGCCGTGACGGCCGGCGGCAGCACGTACGGGGCGAAGACCACCAGCCGCATGAGCGCGCGGCCGCGGAACTTACGGTTAAGCAGCAGCGCGATGCCCAGGCTCAGCGGCCCCTGGACCACGAGGGCCAGCCCGGTAAGGATCAGGGTGTGCTCGATGGCCTGGATGAACGCCGGGTCGTTGAACGCGATCTTGTAGTTGTGCAGGCCAGTGAAATGGGTGAGCGGGCCGAGCCCGTCCCAGTTGTAGAGGCTGTAGTACGCGCCGACCACGATCGGCGCGATCACGAAGCCAAGGAACAGGACCAGCCCGGGGCCGAGCAGGATCGTCAGCTCCGCGCCCTTGCGTAGTTTCCGGCGACGCCGGTCTAGCGCGCCGCGCCGGACGGCGCCCGGCCCGGCGTCAGCTGCCGTGCTTCGGGTCATGTCACGCGGGCCCGGAGACCGACGAGGTTATGCCCGACCCGGTGTTCGGGCCGGAGAACCACTTCGCCACCGCATTGTCCAGGTTCTGGCCAGGCGTGGTCGGCAGCGCGGTGTCGAAGTACTCGGCGATGTACGGGGCGGCCGAGTTTGCCGCCGACGCGATCTTCTCGGCGGGCACGGTGAGGTCGCCGGCGACCGCCGGGTTAGCAGGCAGGCCCGCGCCGGCGCCGACGATCTGCTTCTGCGCCGCCGGGCTGGTCAGGAACTGCAGGAACGTCGCGCAGGCCGGCTCGGCCGCGCCGGTCGTGCAGGAGTAGCCGTCACCCCCGCCGAGCACGGCCTTCGGGTCCCCGGCACCGCCAGGGACGGCCGGGAACGGGAACCAGCCGAGCTCACTGGTGAAGTTCTTGTTAGCGGTGAGGCCCGCTCCGGCGGCGGGGTCCCAGTCGCCTTGCAGCTCCATCGCGGCCTTGCCGTTGGCGAGCAGCCCCACCGAGCTGTTCGGGACCGACTGAGCCGGGACGCCCTGGAAGCCCGTCTCGAACGGGTTGGTCTTGACGAACGCGTCAAGGTCAGCGGTTGCCTTGGCGAAGCACGCCGCGCTCAGGTTGACGCTTGACATGGCCTGGGTGACGGTGGCCTGCGAGCACTCGCGGATGGCGAAGTACTCCCACCAGAAGGCATCCGGCCAGCCGTCCTTGGACCCGACGGTGATCGGCGTGATGCCGTGCGCCCGCAGCGCGGTGTCGTCGGACTCAAGCTCGGGGATGGTCGTCGGGGGGGATTTGATGCCCGCCTGCGCGAACAGGGTCTTGTTGTACCAGAAGCCGACCACGTGCAGGTCGTACGGAACGCCGTACCACTTCCCGTTGGTCTGCCACTCGGTGGCCGGGGTGCCGAGCGAGCTGATCCACGAAGACACGTCGCTGGAGATGTCCGCCACCTTGCCTGACTGGACCTGGGTCGCCTGCTGCCCGCTGCCCCACTGCTGGTAGATGTCCGGCGGGGAGTTGCCGCGCAGCGCGGGCGTGATCTTCGTTTTGAACAGCTCGTTCTGCAACGGGACGTTCTGGATGGTGATGTTCGGGTGCGTGGCCTCGAACTGCTTGATGAGGTTATTGAACACGCCGAGCAGTGGCTGCGTGTTCGCGTTGTTCCACCAGGTCAGGGTTACTTTGGCAGTGGTCGAAGCGGTGCTTGAGCCGCCGCTTGTAGTCGAGGGTGTGCTGCTTGAACTGCCACTGCTACACGCGGCGGCCGCGGTTGCCGTCGTCACCGCGAGCGCTACGGCGGCAAGTGCCCGTCTGCTGCTACGCATGGTCGTCTCCAGGAAGGGTTGGGCCCAAGGCACTTTCGAAAGTTTTCGAATACTTTCGACGTGCCGTCATCGTAAGTTCGCCACTCACGGCGGTCAACCCCTCGTTTCCACGTCGTTACGAGCGTTTTCATGTTGCTTCGATTGCCGTACGATGCAGCAAGAACAGTGCCGATCCAGCCACTGTTCTAATTGCCGATAAATTTCGAGATCAAATCGAAAGGTGTGGCCGTGCGGAAGACCACCCTCGCCGCGATCGCCGCGGAGGCTGGCGTGTCGCTGCCCACGGTGTCCAAGGTGGTGAACGGCAGGCCTGACGTCGCGCCGACCACCCGCGCCCGGGTTGAGCAGCTACTCGACCAGCACCAGTACCGCCGGAACGGGCTGCGCGCCCAGCGCCGCTCCGGCCTGATCGACCTGGTGTTCGCCGGCCTGGACAGCCCGTGGGCGGTAGAGATCCTGCGCGGGGTCGAGGAGTGGGGCGCGGAGCACGCCACCGCGATCGCGGTGTCCTCGGTGCGGCACGGTGACGCCCGGCCCGCGAGCTGGACCTCGGCGATCGCCAGCCACCACTCCGACGGGGTGATCCTGGTGACCACCACGCTGACCGACTCGCAGGTCGGGCAGCTGCGCGGGGCCGGCATCCCGCTCGTCGTCATCGACCCGGCCAATACCCCGCCACCGGACATCCCGTCCGTCGGCGCGACGAACTGGGCGGGCGGGCTCGCCGCCACCGAGCACCTGCTGTCCCTCGGCCACCGGCGGATCGGCGCGATCACCGGGTTCGCCGACATGCTGTGCAGCCTGGCCAGGCTCGACGGCTACCGCTCCGCCCTTGACCGGGCGGGCGTCGCGGCCGACCCCAACCTGATCAGGTACGGCGACTTCCAGCACGAGGGCGGCTTCGCCCGCGCCGTCGAACTGCTCGACCTCCCCGACCCGCCGACGGCGATCTTCGCGGGCAGCGACCAGCAGGCGTTCGGCGTCTACGAGGCGGCCCGCCAGCGGAGCCTGCTCATCCCCTACGACCTGTCCGTCGTCGGCTTCGACGAGCTGCCCGTCAGCCGCTGGGCCTCGCCGCCGCTGACCACCGTGCGCCAGCCCCTCACGGAGATGGGCAGGGCCGCCGCCCAGATGATCGGCGACCTGATCGACGGCGGGTCGCTGCGCACCAACCGGGTCGAGCTGTCCACCGAGCTCCACGTCCGTGAATCGACCACTGTCCCAAAGGGGCGAGGCCCGAAGGAGCCAGTTAAGTGACGCAGACTGACATCGAGTCCTGGCAGGACCCGACGCGGCCAGCGGACGAGCGGGTCGCCGACCTGCTCGGCCGCATGACTCTCGAGGAGAAGATCGCACAGCTCGGCAGCGCGTGGATGGGCGCCTCGGGCGACGGCGACGGGGTCGCGCCGATGCAGGACCAGTTCTTCACCGACGACCAGCCGCCGTTCGAGGAGCTGATCAAGAACGGGCTCGGCCAGCTCACCCGGGTGTTCGGCACTCGCCCGGTCTCGGCGGCGGCCGGGATGAGCGCACTCGCCTCGCTTCAGGCCAGGGTCGCCGACACCAGCAGGCTCGGCATCCCCGCGGTCGCGCACGAGGAGTGCCTGACGGGCTTCGCCGCCTGGGGCGCGACGATCTTCCCCACCCCGCTCGCCTGGGGCGCCTCGTTCGACCCCGGCCTCGTCGGGGAGATGAGCGCGGCCTTCGGCGCGACCATGCGGGCGGTAGGCGTGCACCAGGGGCTCGCCCCGCTGCTCGACGTGACCCGCGACTACCGCTGGGGCCGCACCGAGGAGACCATCGGCGAGGATCCCTACCTGGTCGGTGTCATCGGGACCGAGTACGTGCGCGGGCTCCAGCGGGCCGGGATCCAGGCCACGCTCAAGCACTTCGCCGCCTACGCCGCCTCCCGGGCCGGGCGGAACCACGCCCCGGTGTCCATGGGGCCGCGCGAGCTCGCCGACGTCATCCTCGTCCCGTTCGAGATGGCCGTCAGGCTCGGCCGCGCGCGCTCGGTGATGGCGAGCTACGTCGACATCGACGGCGTGCCGGCCAGCGCCGATCCCCGGCTGCTGACCACCTTGCTGCGCGGGAAGTACGGCTTCGACGGGGTGGTCGTCTCCGACTATTACGCGGTCTCCTTCCTTGAACTCCAGCACGCGGTCGCCGCCGGCCAGGGCGAGGCGGCGGCGCTCGCGCTCGCCGCCGGGCTTGACGTCGAGCTGCCAGGCACCCGCTGCTTCGGCGAGCCGCTGCTCGACCTGGCCTCGGCCGGCGTGGTGCCCGCGGCGGTCATCGACCGCGCGACGGCCAGGGTGCTCAGGCAGAAGCTCGACCTCGGCCTGCTCGACCCCGGCTGGTCGCCGCGGGCCGACCAGGCGGCGGACGCGCCGGACCTGGACCCGCCCGCGCAGCGGGACATCGCCAGGCGGCTCGCGGAGGAGTCCGTGGTCCTGCTGGCGAACGACGCAGGCGACTCGGGCACCCGGACGCTGCCACTGGCCCCGAACGCCAGGGTCGCCGTCGTCGGGCCGCTCGCGGACGAGCGGCTCGCGTTCTTCGGCTGCTACTCGATGCCGAGGCACCTCGGCCACGTGCGGCGGTTCGACGGCTCGGCCGGCGGGGCCGGCGTCGAGATCGTCACCGTGCTCGACGCGCTGTGCCGCGAAGGCGTCACCGTGACCGGGCACGCGGCAGGGTGCGACGTCCGCACGCTCGATGAGTCGGGGTTCGCCGAGGCAGTCAGCCGAACCCGTTCCGCTGACGTCATTGTGGCGGTCGTGGGAGACGAGGCCGGCCTGTGGGGACACGGGACCAGCGGCGAGGGATGCGATGCTTCCGAGCTCAAGCTCCCCGGTGTGCAGGAGCGGCTGCTGCACGCGCTCGCGGACACCGGCATCCCGGTGGTCGCGGTGCTTGTCACCGGCCGGCCGTACGCGCTCGGCACGGTGGCGGGCCGGCTGGCGGCCGTGGTGCAGGCGTTCTTCCCCGGCGAGGAAGGCGGCCAGGCGATCGCCGGGGTGCTCACCGGGCGGGTGACCCCGAGCGGCAAGCTGCCGGTCGAGATCCCGCGGGACGCCGGGGCGCAGCCCTCGACCTACCTGCGGTCAAGGAACGCCGCACGGCACAGCGGCAGCTCGGTCGACCCCACGCCGCTGTTCGCGTTCGGGCACGGGCTCTCGTACACCACGTTCGAGTACGCCGGCCTGGAGCTGTCGGCGGGTGCGGCGCCGACCCACGGCGAGGTGCGGATTTCATGCACCGTGCGCAACACCGGACCGGTCGCAGGGACCGAGGTCGTCCAGCTCTACCTGGGCGACCCGGTCTCCACGGTGGTGCGGCCGGTCAAGTGGCTGGCGGGGTGCGCGCGAGCGGCCCTCGAGCCGGGCGAGGCCGCGCGGGTCACCTTCCGCCTGCACGCGGACAGGACCGCGT
>JAWWPV010000681.1:0-4465 GCA_033854775.1 Trebonia sp. | reverse complement strand
CCGCGCCTTCGCCCGCAACCGTTCACTTCGCCCGCAACCGTCCACGCCAGCCTGAACGGCAAGCTAGGCCGGGTCCGGGTGGTACTGATTCTGGGCTTCGGTCAGGCCCTTGGTGAGCAACGTTTCTGTGGCATCGGCGGCGCGGTCGAGGGCGAAAGGGAGTTCCTTGCGCTCCTGGGCCGAGAAGTCCTTGAGTACGAAGGCAGCCGGGTCCATGCGGCCAGGCGGACGGCCAATGCCGAAGCGGGCACGGAAGTACTCACGGGTGCCGAGCGACGAGGTGATGGAGCGCAGGCCGTTGTGGCCGTTGTCGCCGCCGCCGAGCTTGAGGCGTACCCCGCCGAACGGGACATCCAGCTCGTCGTGAATAACCACAAGTCGTTCGGGGGAAAGCTTGTAGAAGCCCAGCAGCGCGGCGACCGGACCGCCCGACAGGTTCATGTATGAGTGGGGCCTCGCCAGGCTGACCGGCTGGCCGGACAGCCGGCCCTCGGCGATGTCATTGCGGGTGCGGTGGGCCTTGAAGCGGGCGCCGATCCGCTCGGCGAGCAAGGCCAAGACCATCTGCCCGGCATTGTGCCTGTTGCCCGCGTACTCCGGTCCCGGGTTACCCAGTCCGACGATGATCCAGCGTTCGTCAGTCATGTGCCGGCCCCCAGCGCGCCAACGGGGCGCGGTGCACCCGCGCCCTGTTGGTTCGCGTCGTCCTTACTCGGCCTCGGCGTCGGCGCGAGCCTCGGCGGCCTCGCCCTCAGCGCCCTCGCCCTCACCCTCGGTCTCGCCGAGGTCGCCGGTCCGCTCGGCGATCACGTGCAGGACCAGGGCCTCCGGGTCGGTCACGAGCGTGGTGCCCGACGGCAGGGCGATGTCGCTGGCGTGGACGGCCGTGCCGACCTCCATGCCCTCGACATCCACGTCCACGCCGTCAGGGAGGTGCGTCGCCTCGGCCTCAACGGCGATCTGCACGAGCTGCTGGTCGAGCACGCCGCCGGGGAACACGTCACCGGACACCCGGACCGGGATTTCAACGGTGACCGTCTCGCCGCTGCGGACCTCGATCAGGTCAACGTGCTCGATGTCGCCCTTGATGGCGTCCCGCTGCACGGCCTTCGGCAGCGCGAGCGTCGCCGTGCCAAGGCCCTCAATCCGGATCAGCACGTTCGGCGTCTTCAGCGCGATCATGAGATCGTGCTCCGGCAGCGTGAAGTGGCGGCTCTCTGCGCCGTGGCCGTACATGACACCAGGCACACGACCCGCCCGGCGGATACGGCGGGACGGGCCCTTGCCGAACTCGGTGCGCGGCTCGGCTTCGATACGGACCTCAGGCACGGTCAGTCACTCCTCATTGGGTACATGCTGTTATCTCCCGGGGGACGACCCCCTTACCCCTGATCCCCGCTCGATGGCGAACCCGGCAACCGGATCGGGTGGGAGGAGACGCCAGCGAAGTCTAGCCGGCAAACAGCATGCGTGCGGATAGGAGCGTTCCGCATCCGCACGCACGCCGCCGGCTTAACCGGCTGACCGAGCCCTCAGACCGCTTCCTCGGGCCCGGACGTGGTCTCAGGACCCGACGTGGTCTCAGGCCCCGACGTGGTCTCAGGCCCCGACGTGGTCTCAGGCCCCGACGTCGTCTCGGGACCCGACGTCGTCTCAGGACCCGACGTCGTCTCGGGACCCGACGTGGTCTCAGGACCCGACGTCGTCTCAGGACCCGACGTCGTCTCAGGTAGCAATTCGCTCATTCTTTTTTCCCGTCCTTTTCCTTCCCGGCAACGCGAGTGCCGGGACCCCGTCCCATCCCCTAATAGAAGGGAATGTCGGTGCGTATCGCACGCTCGTTATATTAGTGACGACGTCGCCCGATAATCTGGCTAATGTCGTGATGCGCCGTCAGCTGCCCCGGTTATCTAGGCGCTTACCGCTGGCCGTGCCTGGTCGCAAGCGACGCGAGCAGCTCGCTCGTCTCCGCCGCCTGCTCCATGTCACCGATCTGCTCGAAGATCCGCAATGCCTCGGCCAGCGAGGCCACTGCGTCGGCATCGCCGCCGCTCTCGGCCTGCGCCTGACCGAGGTGCTTGAATGCCTCGCCGTCCAGCGTGCCGGAGGCCCGGTGCTTGCGAATCGCCTCCTGGAAGCTGATGATCGCTTCGTCAAGACGGTGCTGGATCAGGTACACGCGACCGAGATTGTGCAGCGCATGCCCTTCCGTATGGCCGCCAATTTCCCGGTCTACGTCACAAGCTTGGCTATAGCACTTTGCGGCGGCGTCCAGGTCGCCGAGCCCGAAGTAAACCTCGCCGAGGGTATTCAGCGCGACGCTGCGGAGCGAGATGGCGCCCATCGGTTCAAGCAGTTCCGCCGCGCGCCGCAGGTACCGGAGCGCGTCCTCGTTGGCCCCGTACATGATGAGGTTGCCCTCGCCGAGCGCGATCGCGGCCTGGGCTTCACCCCGCGTGTCGCCGAACTCCTGCCTGATGGCGAGTGCCTGCTCAAGATGCCCGAACGCCTCCGGATCGCGCAGCCTGGCCAGCGCGTAACCGAGTTGCATGCGCGCCCAGGCCTCGCCGGGCCGGTCACTGACGAGCAACGCGCTCTCCGCCGCGACACGGTGCGTGGTCACGCAGTCCGCCCAGTTGCTCCGCCGGTTGAAAAACGGGGTCAGGGTGGGCGGCAGCCGCCAGGCGATCTCATGCAGACCGGCGGACGCTGCCTGGCGCGTCGCGGCGACGATGTTGGCGCGCTCGTCTTCATACCAGTTCAGCGCACTTTCCACGGTGGCGAACGGCAGCGGCGGGTGGCCAGGCGGCGTCGGCTGGCGCGGGACTTGGTACCGCTGCGGCGACACCGTATCCGCCGCGACTTGCGCGGTGTCCAGGTACCACCCGAGAAGCCTGCTCACCGCTTCGTCCCGCGCGGCCTCGGGTTCCTCCGCCTGCGCACGCTCCATGGCGTAGACCTTGAGTAGATCGTGGAAGCGGTACCAGTCGGGGGCCGGGGACTCAAGCAGGTTGACGTCGACGAGCGCTTCGAGCGCGTCGGCCACGTCGTCTTCCGGTTCGCCAATGAGGGCCGCCGCGGCCAGCCGGCTGATCGCAGTCCCTTGCCAGAGGCCAAGCAGTCGGAAGACGCGGGCCGGGTTGGCGCCACGGCTTGGCGTGCTCAGGCTGTCGTAGCTCACCTGGAAGCTGGCGCGGACGGCGAGGTCGCCCGTCTTCAGCTCGTCAAGCCTGCGGTGCTGGTTACGGAGCCGGCCCGCGAGCGTGGCGATCTTCCACTGCCGCCGCGCCGCGAGCCGGGCGGCGCAGATCCTGATGGCCAGCGGCAGCCCAGCGCAGGCGACAAGCACCTCCGCAGTGGCGTCCGGCTCGGCCGAGGCCCGTTCTTCACCCACGACCCGGGAGAACAGCGCCAGCGCCTCGGTGTCCTCAAGGACGTTCAGGTCGACGAACCGCATGCTTGCCAGGTCAGACGTCCGGTTGCGGGTCGTGACGAGGACCGCGCACGACGAGCTCCCCGGCAGCAGCGGCCTGACCTGCGCCGCGTCTTTGGCGTTGTCGAGCAAGATGAGAACCCGGCGGCCGGTGAGCGTCGTGCGGTACAGCGCTGCCCGCTCATCATCCCTGGCCGGCACCTTGTCGCCCTCGGTGCCCAGATCGCGCAGGAACCGGGCAAGCACCTCGCCAGGGGAGGCCGGCTGGGAACTGGCCCCGAGCAGGTCCACGTAGAGCTGGCCGTCGGGGAATTGCGCGCTGACCTGATGCGCGGCGTGCACGGCGAGCGTGGTCTTGCCGAGGCCGGCCGCGCCGTTCACGACCGCGATGCGGACCGCGCCCGGGCCGCTCGCCGCATTGGCCGCGAGCAGCAAGTCACACAAGTGCTTGACATGCGTATCACGGCCCGTGAAGTCTCCGATGTCGGCGGGGAGCTGCGCGGGGCGCACCCTCAGAGGCGGGGGTTCAGGAACCGCGGTGCCGGCCTGCTGTGTGGCCGGCTCCGATGCCAGCTCCGCGAAGTTACCGATCGCGATGGTCCCGGCAAGCTCACCCGCCGGAGGCTCTTCTTCAGCCGTGTCGGCGACGCCGGCCGCCACAGCGGCCGCAGCGGCCGCAGGCGCAGCGGCCGCGGGCGGGCCAGAGTTCGCCGCGGCACCCGGGGCGGTTACTACCGCATCAGCCACGTAGTCCGGCGCGGGGTGCCGCGCGGCCTCGTGGTCGGTTCGCGCCGCGCGGCGCGACTTCGTCGGCAAAGACCCGGCGGACGACGCGTCGGCCGCCAGTAGTTCCCGGTGAAACCGCTGAAGCTCGGCACCGGGATCCACGCCAAGTTCCGCCGAGATGACCTCCTGCGCCTGCGCGTATACCGCAAGCGCCTCGGCTCGCCGCCCCGCGTCCTCAAGAGCCCGCATCAACAGCAGCCACAGCCGCTCGCGCATCGGGTGCTCCGCGACAAGCCCGCGCAGCTC
>JAWWPV010000680.1:0-2619 GCA_033854775.1 Trebonia sp. | reverse complement strand
GCGCACGCCGCACCGTCGTCTCCTAATAGCGCCCCGCAGGTCGGCGGGGTTCCCGGCTGATCCGGACAGTGGCCTTAATCGGCACTGCACTAGCGCCAACGAGTCGCTTGGCAGCGAGCTTTCCGGGACCGGCGTCATGAGACGTGACCGGGCGGAATCGTGCACCCGTTCGGAATGCTGCGGTGTTCAAATGCCTGTGCGATCTTGGTTGTTGTATGTGTAAGCAAGAGGTGCTTACTAGTCAGTAGTGTTACTTGGGCTGAAACAGGCGCATGGTACATGTGGTGTCTGCTAGCCTCACGCCTGTTGGTTACCCTCGGTAAGGCTTACGCCGTCGGTAGCCGGGTGTGCAGGGCAAACACACAAAAATCACTGAGAGGGTAGCTACGCTATGCCTACGCTCGGAAGTCCGCCCGAATGGGTGAAAAGCTCGCTTAGTTTCGCGAACGGCAACTGCGTTGAGGTGGCAAGCCTGTCCGGCGGCGAAGTTGGCGTCCGGAACAGCAGGGAAGCTGCTGGCGCGGTTCTCCGGTTCACGCCGGATGAGTGGCACGCGTTTATCGGTGGCGTTCAGAACGGCGAGTTCGACCGCTTCGGCGCGTAACGCGGCCAACGCGAGAAGGCGGGTCCCGGGGGCAGTCCGGAACCCGCCTTTGCCGTTTCGTACGCGGGAACTGGCCGTCAGCGGTTGGTCAGGCTTGGCTGGATGGCCATGGCCAGGAGGCGGACGTTGCCCGGCTGCGCGTCGTCGAAGTTGTACATGCGCCCGTACTTCGGCCGGAGCCGCTCGATGATCTTTGGCACGGCCTCGTCGACGGCCTTGTTCCGCGCCGCGGCCCACTCGCCGATCGTGCCGCTCATGAACGGGTTGGCGCCGCCCCGCGATGGCTTCTCTCCGGCCACGATCTGCCTGCCGTACAGGTAGAGGCCGAAGTGGTTGTCCAGCTCAGACAGCAGCCGCGACTTCGTGTCCGTGTCGAGGCCGGCCAGGTAGTCGGTCAGCGACAGGTCGGGGACCTCGGCCGGGCGCGGGACGTACTCGTTGACGAGCGACGCGACCTCATCCAGGTACGACAGGTAGAAGTCGAAGTCGGACTTCTCGCCGATGTTGCCGTGGCCGCCGCAGAACCAGTCGAACTCAAGCGACCTGGCGAACTCAAGGTTGGGCTTGAACAGCACTAGCGGGTCCTGGCCGGCGAACCCGCCGAACGGCAGCTGGTCGATGTTGATCAGGTCCGCCGAGTGCCCGACGCGCTCCTCCTCGAGCAGGAACACCGAGTGGTCGGGGGCGTGGCCGGGCCGGGGCAGCCCGTGCAGCCGGAGGGTCACGTCCTCGAAGGACAGTGCACCGGACGGCCACTCGAGCACGTCGGTGGGGCGGGGGAGATCCGAGGAGAACCGCGACATCCAGCGGGCGGTGTGCTCCGACGCGATCACCCGTGGCGGCGCCGCGGCCAGCAGCTCGAACAGCCGGCGTCCGCCCCCGACGTGGTCGGCGTGGAAGTGCGAGTACACGACCGCCGTCACCGGGAGCGGCGTCACCGCGGCGATCGCGGCCAGGGTCGCGTCGGCCCCGCCGAGGAAGGGGTCGAGCAGCAGCACGCCCCGCTTCCCGACGTAGAACAGGGACCCGTAGAAGTGGCGGGAGACCCACCAGACCCGCTCGGTCACCCGCTGCAGGACGTACTCCTCCATGACGGCGCGGGGAAACAGGTGCGCGACCCGCTGTCCCGGCTTGATGGGGTCGGTCGCCGACGGCTCGACGTAGGACGCGCCGGTGATGGAGACCGGCTCGTCCTTCCACTCATCCCGCATCGTGAACGCCATGACGTCTCCCTTGAGTCGGCGGCTTGCGCCGATGGTCGCACACTCCGCCAGCCCCACAAAGAGGTCGAGAGCACAAGAAAGGGCTACGTCGACACTGTCTCCGAACCGCTTCTCAGGAGAGGCGGCCGAGCCCCCGGGAGCAGTACCCGGCCAGGGCGAGGTAGCAGGTCAGGTGAGAACTGACGCCGGGCACATAGGAATAAGTCGACGTCGCTGTATATACGGCAGCTGACCGATGTCTTGCGGTGCAACTTGCAGCAGCATTCTTAATGCAACCAGCCCAGCGAGTCTGGCGCTGGTGACCAACCTATCGGCTGAAAGTCAGCCTGGTTGGCGCTTTCTAGCTCCCCGCGGGTGGGGCCGTGACGCTCCCGCGAAGCCGTGCCCCACATCCGCGACCGCTGCCGCAAACGGGATGCGGATGTGGCCCGCGGGGGAGGCGGGGACGGTGAGCCGTTTGCCCCCGGAGGCTCACTGTCCCCGCTGCGAGCGCGAATCCGAGAAAAGTCAGTGAAGGGACAACGTGGGAACCCCAATGGCGGGAAGTATGGCCCGCAGCACGGTGACCGGCTCCACCTGGGTCAAGAGTTCGCTGAGCTTCGCGAACGGTAACTGTGTCGAAATCTCCGACCTGCCCGGAGGCACGATCGGCGTCCGTAACAGCCGCGATCGCGAAGGACTGGTCCTCCGATTCACCCCGGACGAATGGCACGCCTTCCTCGGCGGCGTGCGCAAGGGAGAGTTCGACGACTTCGGCCGGACCAGGATGTGATGCCTCAGATGCCAGCGGTC
>JAWWPV010000679.1:0-5045 GCA_033854775.1 Trebonia sp. | reverse complement strand
CAACGCCCAGGGACTGCTCAAGGCGCTCGGCGACTGCGGCGTCACCACGTTCTGCGCGCCGCCCACCGTGTGGCGGATGCTCATCCAGGCCGACCTGCACGCCGCGGACATCTCCGTGCTGCGTGAGTGCGTCGCGGCCGGCGAGCCGCTCAACCCCGAGGTCATCGACCAGGTCAGCAAGGCCTGGGGCATCACGGTCAGGGACGGCTTCGGGCAGACCGAGACGACCGCACAGGTCGGCAACCCGCCGGGCCAGCCGGTCAAGCCCGGTTCGATGGGCAGGCCGCTGCCCGGCTACCCGGTGGTGCTCGTTGACCTGGTGACCGGCGCGCCGGGCCGCGACGGCGAGATCTGCCTCGACCTCAGCCGGCGGCCGCTCGGCCTGATGACCGGCTACGCGGGCGACGCCGAGCGGGACGCGGAGGCGATGCGCGACGGCTACTACCACACGGGCGACGTCGCCACCAAGGACGAGGACGGCTACATCACCTACGTCGGTCGCACCGACGACGTCTTCAAGGCCTCGGACTACCGGATCTCCCCGTTCGAGCTGGAGTCGGTCCTGATCGAGCACGTCGCGGTCGCGGAGGCCGCGGTCGTCCCCGCACCCGACCCGCTCCGCCTCGCCGTCCCGAAGGCGTACGTGCTGCTCGCCGCGGGCGCCACCCCGGGGCCCGAGCTCGCGAGGGACATCATGGCCTTCGTCCGCGAGCGGGTACCCGGCTACAAGCGGATTCGCCGGGTGGAGTTCGGCGACCTGCCCAAGACCATCTCCGGCAAGATCCGCCGCGTCGAGCTCCGCGCCCAGGAGTCAGACCCGCGCGGGGGCCGTGGCGTCACCGAGTTCTGGGAGGAAGACTTCGCCTGGTAACGGCCTTACGGCTTGCGGCCTACCGCGCCGTAGCCGTTTACCTCTTTCGGCTGAGGAGGGTGAACGGCGCCCGGCTCCGGCCGCCAGTCCGTGACGAGGACGACCCCAGGGTCTACCAGGTCAAGGCCGGTGAAGACGAGGCGGCCGAACTCCTCGGCGGTACGGGCCTGGACGGTCACGCCGGCCGCCCGGTAGGTGTCCTCAAGCGAGTGGATGCCGACTGGGTTGTGCTCAGGGGAGATGTGCGAGGCCGCCAGGAAGCTGCCTGGCGGCAGCGCGCCGAGGAGTGTCGCCAGGATTCCCGCCGGGTCATCGGAGTCCGCGATGAAGTGCAGGACGGAGATGAGCATAAGCGCGATGGGCTGAGTGAAGTCGAGCGTCTCGCGGACGACGGGGTCGGCGAGGATCTTCTCGGGTTCGCGCAGGTCCGCCTCGATGTACGCGGTCTGGCCAGCCAGCGACGAAGTCAGCAGCGCGCGGGCGTGCGCCAGGACGAGCGGATCATTGTCGGTGTACACGATGCGGCTGGCGGGGGCGATCCGCTGGGCGACCTCATGCGTGTTGTTCGCGCTCGGCAGGCCTGTGCCGATGTCGAGGAACTGGCGGATACCCGCCTCCCCCGCCAGGTAGTCCACCGCACGGGTGAGGAACTTCCGGTTCTCCCTGGCAGCGATGCGGGCCATCGGCAGTCGCTGCAAGGTGAGTTCGGCGGTCGCGCGATCGACCGCGAAGTTGTCCTTGCCGCCGAGAAAATAATCATACATTCGCGCTGAATGCGGCTTGGAGATGTCGATTCCCGGCGGAATCTCCCCTCCTGCTCCGCTTGCCATCTATCGCTCCGTCCGCTCCGCCTTCGTCACAGCATAGAGAACGATTGCAGGCTAGTCAGGTGAACCTGGTCAGCTTGTGACATCCGCCGAGGTGAAGCGCGCCCAGGCGATCGAGAGGAACAGGGCCGCGTACACCGCGAAGCTCAGCAGGCCATGCCACAGCGTGGTCGTGTCGATCGGAGAGCGGAGCAGGGAGTCGAACGACAGCCACCAGTGCGTCGGGATGTAGGCGGCCACCGGCGCGAACTGCGGGACGTTGTCGACCACCTCGCTGGCGACCACGATCATCAGGGCCGCCGCGATCGCGCCGATCGCGTGCTCGGTGAACGTGGAGATCGCCAGGGCGATCGCGCCGAACGCCGCCATCGCCGCGCACACGTACAGCGTCACCCACAGCACGTGGACCAGGCCAACCGCGAGCGACACCGTCGTGCCCGACAGCAGGGTCACCGGGCCGGCGCCGAACAGCGCCACCCCGGCGACCAGGGCGATCACCGAGACCACAAACGTCGCGGCCATGGCCCACACGACGATCGTCGCGTACTTCACGGCGAGCAGCCGGGTGCGGCCGGCCGGCACCGCGAGCAGGTAGCGCAGCGTGCCGTAGCCCGCCTCGCCGGCGATCGAATCACCGGACACGACCCCGACTACCACCGGGAGCACCAGGATCAGCAGCAGCGACAGCGCGACGAACGTCAGGAACACGCCGTTGCCCGCGAGCTGGCTGAAGTAGGCGGCGCCGCTCGCGCTCGGCCCGCGCCCGCCGCCGCCGCCGTGCGGCGCGGACAGCTTCAGGCCGATGCCGATCAGCAGCGGGAACAGCGCGGCGACGAGCAGCAGCAGCTGGTTGCGCCGCCGGAAGAAGGTGATCCGCAGCTCGTTGGCGAAGAACCGCAGAGTACTCCGAACGAGTGCGGCTGGCTCCGCCGCGCCACCCGTCTCCCGCCGGTCTTGGATGGCCAGGTCAATGCTCGACATCGAAGCCCTCCCCGGTGAGGCCGACAAACAGGTCCTCAAGGCTTGGCGCCTCGACCGTGAGGCCGCGCACCCCGACGCCGGCGTGCACGAGCTCGGCGGTGACCCTCTCCGGCGCCACGTCCCCGAGTTCCGCCGTGACCAGGCCGTCCGCGAGCCCCGTGTTAACCAGCCCCGTGTTGACCACCACCGTGTCGGCGAGGCCAAGCTTCGCCAGGACCTCGGCGGCGGCCGCGGTGTCGCCGGTGCGGACCGCGACCCTGGGGGCGGCGGTGCGGCGCAGCGCGGCGAGCTCACCCTGGAAGACGAGCTTGCCCAGGCGCATCACGCCCACGTGCGTGGATACCTGCTCAACCTCGGCGAGCAGGTGCGAGGAGACGAAGACCGTGATCCCGTCGGCCGCGATCTGGCGGACAAGCGCGCGGACCTCGCGGGTGCCCTGCGGGTCGAGGCCGTTGGTCGGCTCGTCCAGGATGATCAGGTCGCGTGGCGTGAGCAGGGCGGCCGCGATCGCCAGGCGCTGCTTCATGCCGAGGGAGTAGTTGCGGAACCTCTTCCTGGCGGCGGCGGTCAGGCCGACCCGCTCCATGGCCTCGCCGAGCCTGGCCTTCGCCGTCCTGGCGGAGGCGGTGCGGTCGGCGGCGTCATAGCGGGCCAGGTTGTCCCAGCCGGACAGGTACGGGTAGAACGCCGGGCCCTCGACAAGCGAGCCGACACGGGACAGCACCCGCGTCGTGCCTTCCGGCATGGGGACGCCAAGGAGCTGGGCGGACCCGCTCGTCGGGAAGGCCAGGCCGAGCAGCATGCGGATCGTCGTGGTCTTGCCGGAACCGTTCGGGCCGAGGAAGCCGTAGACCGCTCCCCTGGGGACCGCGAGGTCAACGTGGTCGACGGCCAGCTGGCCGCCACGGAAACGCTTAGTCAGCGCGGAGCTGGCGATCGCCAGCTCCGCGCTGTACTGTCCTGAAGCCAGGGGTTCCGGCGCCGGGACGGTCATCGGGCCGTCCCTGACCTCTTGGCCGCTGCTGTCATGGGGTCGTGTGCCCCACCGCCGAGTAGAGGACACTGGGCTGCACCGCGCCGATGTAGACCTCGCCGCCGGTCATGAGCATCGAGACCAGGCTGGTCGTGACCAGGGTGCCGCTCCCCCAGCTGCCGTGGACCGGCTTGGCCGAGCCGAGCAGGGCGCTCAGCAGTTCCTGGGAGGAGACGCCGACCCCCTGGTTGTTGGCCGAGGCGATGTTCTGCTGCTTGCCAGAGGAACTGGCGGAGCCAGAGGAAGCCGAACCCGTTCCGAATCCCTGCATTAGATCCTTCTGGGGAAGCGCCACCACGGTGAGCCAGCTGTTGCCGTAGGTGCCGGTGGAGGCGCTGTTCGGCGTGCTGCCGCTCCCGGACTTGGCCTGGTCCTTGGGGTTCACCACGTCGACGGACGCGCCGTGCGGCGGGGTGAAGCTGAAGTTGGCCGGGGCGGGGGCGACCCACTGGAGCGCGGTGTAGCCGACCTGGAAGGCCGGGGAACTCGCGCCCTTCGCGTACAGCTGCACGCGGAGCGGGACGCCGTACTTGCCGTCGACCGCGATCACGACCCGGCCGACCAGCGAGCGCTGATCCTTCGGGGCGAGGACGAGCTGGTAAGACGGCTCGCCTGCCACCATCACGTTGGCCTGGTCGGAGACCAGGGTGGTCTTGCCGACCGCCGCGAGCACCGGGTTGGCGGCCTGCTGGGGGGTCAGCGGCGTCTGCGGGAGCTTGGGCGTGGTGCTCTTGGCCTTGGCGTTGTCCGCCGGCTGAGCGAACTCAGTCACCGAGTTGCCGGTGGACTGCCAGAGCCACAGCTTGGAGCCGTTGGCGATGACGTCCGTCTCCGACTCCGGCTGCGGGATCTCCAGCCGGTAGTGCTTGGCGTCCTGGTAGTAGACCTTCATCGTGTGCGAGCCGCTGAGCAGCGACGTCATGCTTGTCGCGCTTCCCGTCTGCGGCAGCTGCGGCAGGCCGAGCGAGGCTGTCTCCACCACCGTGCCGGTCATCGGCGGAACCTTGGCGTCAGCGCTGATGCTGGCCAGGAGCTGCGCCGGGGTACGGTTTGGCAGGTTTGGTGACGCCAGCGCCGCCGGGATCTGCAGTGCCGCGACCGCGACGGCGGTGACGGCGACGGCGGTCCCCGGCACGGCCCAGCGGGCTCGCCTGGACAGTTTCACTCGCATGCTTCTCCACCCGTCCTCGGGCTCTTGGTCTTTCCTTGTCTATTCTCACTCTGGACCGAGGTGCCTGTGACCATGCTGAGAGACCTGAGGGCTGGCTGAGAGCACGAGGATGCCAGCGATAAAGGCACCTACGCAGCTTTGGTGCGCTCGGGCGGCCCTGAT
>JAWWPV010000678.1:0-4840 GCA_033854775.1 Trebonia sp. | reverse complement strand
CGCGCTCCGTGCAGGCGGCGGGTGCGGCGGGCGAATTCAAGCGGAGACAGCGGCGTTTCCATAATTTCGCATCCTGCCAGTCAGCCGCCGTCTCTAACAGGGGTCATCCGTTGACTAAGCCCGGGAGAGGTTGGCATAACAGGTGGCGAGCATGGTCCGCAGCGCCTTGGTCTGCGGCACCGACAGCCCGTTGAGCATGGTGGCCTCCAGGGCGGCGACCTCGGGGCGGCAGCGGTCGAGCAGGGCGCGTCCGTCGTCCGTGAGCGCGACGACCAGCCGTCGCCGGTCGGTACGGTCGCGGTGCCGCTCGATCAGCTTGCGGTCCTCAAGCGCGGTGATCATGTCGGCCATCGACTGGGCGGTAACGAACGAGGACCTGGCCAGCTGGGCCGAGGACATGTCGGTGTGCCGTTCGAGCACGCTGAGCGCCGTGTACTGGAGCGCGGTCAGCCCGGCCGGGCGGACGATCTCGTCAAGCCGCGCGCGGACGGCAAGTTCAACTTGCTTGACCATGTAGATAAGCAGGGGCGGCGCGCTTTCGGTACCCGGCATGGGCCGAGATTATCCGAATCCACGCCGCCCCCAGGGACCGGGAATTGAGCCGGGCCATGACCGGGGATGTGGGATCATAACCGTATGGACTTTCTCGCCGACCTTGAGGCCAGGGGCCTCATCCAGGACAGTACCGACCGCGACGCGCTCCGCGCCCGGATCACGGCTGGCCGGGTCGGCGTGTACTACGGCTGCGACCCGAGCGCGGACTCCCTCCAGGTCGGTAACCTGGTCGGCCTGCTGGTCCTGCGCCGCTTCGCGGACGCCGGGCACCAGGCGATCGCGCTGGCCGGCGGCGCCACGGGGATGATCGGCGACCCGGGCGGCCGTTCCAAGGAACGGAACCTGCTCGACGCGGAGACCCTCGCCCGCAACACGAAGCGCATCGCGGAGCAGCTTGAGCGGATCTCCCGGGTGCCCCTGGTGAACAACCTGGGCTGGACGGGGTCGCTGACCCTGCTTGACTTCCTGCGCGACGTCGGCAAGCACGCGAGCGTCAACCAGATGATCGCCCGCGAGTCGGTCAAGGCGCGCCTGGAGAGCGAGTACGGCATCTCGTTCACCGAGTTCAGCTACCAGCTCCTCCAGGCCAACGACTACCTGCACCTGTGCAGGAACCACGGGGTCGAGATCCAGGTCGGCGGCTCAGACCAGTGGGGGAACCTGCTCGCGGGCGTGGACCTGATCCGCAGGGCCGACGGCAGGCACGTGCACGCGTTCACCTGGCCGCTGCTGCTCCGCTCCGACGGCAAGAAGTTCGGCAAGTCCGAGGACGGGGCGATCTGGCTGGCGGCCGATCGCACGTCGCCCTACCAGTTCTTCCAGTACTGGATGAACGTCGCGGACGCCGACATCGAGCGCTTCCTGCTCCAGCTCACGCTGCTGCCGATCGACGAGTGCCTCGCCATCGCCGCCGCGCACGCCGAGGCGCCACACCAGCGGGCGGGCCAGCGCCGCCTCGCCAGGGAGATCACCACGATCGTGCACGGCCCCGAGGCGGCCGCGGCCGCCGAGGAGGCGAGCGCGATCTTGTTCGGCGGCTCCCCGGCGGGCGCGTCGGTGCAGGCGCTTGAGTTCCTGGCGACCGAGGTTCCGACCTCGCCGTTCACCGCCGGGGTCACGCTCGCGGCGGCCCTCGCGGCGACCCCGCTCGCTTCGTCGCTGTCCGACGCTCGCCGCACGATCGCCCAGGGCGCCGCCTCCGTCAACGGCGACGTAGTCCGGGAGGACCGCCCCCTCACCGAGGGCGACCTGCTGTACAACCGCTGGCTCCTGCTGCGCAAGGGCAAGCGGAACTACCACTTGCTGGACGCCGCGACCAGCTAGCTTCCGGTTTATCCCGAACGGGTTCGTGCTGACGCCTCTGCTGGCCGTCGGGATCCGGCCTGCCGTCAGGACGCGGCGAAAATGGGTCGCCACTGGCTCCCGCGCCGTTGGATCATGTCCCTCATGAGCGTGGATCTTGCGGCGGTTTGTGTGTTCTGTGGCAGCAACCGGGGGGCCAGCCCGAAGTACGAGCAGGCGGCGAGGGATGTCGGGCGACTGCTGGCCGAACAGGGCATCCGCCTGGTGTACGGAGGGGCCAGCGCGGGCCTGATGGGCATCGTGGCCGACGCGGCGCTCGCCGCGGGCGGGGTGGTGATCGGCGTCATGCCGCGCGGGATTGCCGCCGAGGAGCCGCCGCACGACGGGCTCAGTGAGCTGCACCTTGTGGGCACCATGCACGAGCGGAAGGCACTCATGGCCGAGCGGTCAAGCGCTTTCCTCACGCTGCCGGGAGGCCTCGGCACCCTGGAGGAGGCGTTCGAGGCCATCAGCTGGACGCAGCTCCGCCTGCAGGACAAGCCGACCGGGTTCCTGAACGTCAACGGGTTCTTCGGACCGACGATGGACCAGCTCGACCGCATGGTCGCCGAAGGATTCGTCCGCCCGCAGCACCGTGACGGCATCTACTTCGATGACCAGCCGGCCAGCCTGCTGCGGCAGCTCGCCGGGTTCGAGTCACCGGACATCCACAAGTGGATCGACCGCGACCTAACGCCCTAGGCAGGCCGCGCCCGACAATTCGGATATTCCGGTTTTAGCAGGCAGAGAAAGAAAACCGAAGAAAAAACAAGTCGAAATCCCTAACGATCATCGATTAGCGATATTATTCGATTACAGATCTCGCGCTGGTCATCATGCGAGATCATGATCGATAAGGGGCGGTCGATGGGGCAGCCAGGCGAAGGCAGGGGGACAGGCGGAGAGCCCGTCCCCGGACCTGCCGCGCCCGGCGGCTCTGACTCTTCCGGCCCCTCAAACGCTCTCAGCGGCCCGGCCCGGCACGGCGAAACGCCGCGCGATGAGCGGCTGTCTGGGTTCACGCGAGGCGGGGAGTGGGATGCCTGCCTACCTGGCCCGGAGCTGGCGGCGGTGCTGACCGCGGTGGCCGGCCCCCAGTGGCGGTGCCCGGGCGCGGAGTCGGATGAGCTCATCGGGGTGCTGCGACGGCTCGCTGCGCTTGAGTCGTGGGCGTCGGCGGCGAAGCTCGCGGCGATCAGAGAGCTGATTCGCCAGGACGACCTGCCGTTCCCCGCCCGGCCTCGGCATGGTGACCTGCCCGATGAGTGGAGCGGTTCGGTCAATCACGAGATCGCCCTCGCGCTAGCGGTGTCTGTGCAGTCGGCGGAGAAGACCGCGCTGACGGCGTGGGAACTCGGCGCGCGACTGCCCGGCATCGCCGCCCTGCACGCGGATGGCACGCTCGCCTACTCGAAGGCGCGGCTGATCGCGGAGACCTTCCAGTGGCTGACCGACGAGGACGCCGCGAAGGCCGAGGCGATGATCCTGCCTCAGCTGACCGGGACCACGGGCAAGACGTACGGCCAGATCATGAACCTCGCCGCACGGATCGCCAACGAGGTGGACCCCGGCCTGGCGGAGCGGCGCCGCAAGGCGGCCACGAAGCACGCTTCGCGGGTGCAGATGTACCGCGAGCAGTCCGGCGCGGCCGCCCTGTCGGGTCGCGACCTGCCCACGGACGAGACCCTGGCCGCGTACGCGAACGTGGCCGCCCGCGCCGCGGAGTACAAAGACTCGGGCGCTTTCCCCGACGCCCGGATGGACCAGCTCCGCGCCACCGCCTACCTCGACCTGATCAACGGCCGGCCCGCTGACATCCGCATCGCCCACGGCCACCTCAGCACCGACACCCCGGACGCAGAGGCGACACCAGACACCGAAAGCACCGTGGACCTCGGCGACAGTGACCCAGGCGAAGACAGCACAGGCCGAGGCGCAGGTAAGCAGCCTGTACCAGTCCCCTCCCAGGGACAGCCGGGAGGCCGCCCGGTCTTGGCGGACCTGATTTTCCCGCTGGCCACACTGCTTGGCCTCGCAGACCGCCCCGGCGAAGGGCACGGGCTCGGTGTCCTCGACCCGGAGCTGTGCCGCGACCTGGCCGAACTCGCCGCCGCCAGCCCGCACAGCCGGCTATGCGTCACGGTCACCGACCCGGACGGCATCGCCATCGGCCATGGCTGCGGACGAACCAGGAAGCCGGCCGGTGCGCCTCCCGGTCACATCCAGGCCGGAACGCGACCACCTCCCGTGGCCCTCCCCGCCAGGGTGAACTTGACGATCACGGCCGATCGCCTGTCCGTCATGCTGGCAGGTGTACCTGGTTCACCTGGGAAGTCCGGCGAGCGGGGGTCGCCTGGCTGGACGCTTACCCCGTGCGATGCCGGCGACCCATCTGGTTCGGCGAGCAGACCGGGCTCACTGCGGACCAGGGGTTCACCTGACGACCCGAACTGGTGTGGCACCTGGGAACTCACGTTGCCGGGTGGGCAGGAACTTGCCGTGCGCATCGAACCGGTCCCGACCCATGACTGTGATCATCGGCACGAATCCCACGGCTACGAGCCGAACGACACGCTCCGCCACCTGGTCCAGGTCCGCGATTACACCTGCACCTTTCCGCCCTGCTCGCGGCATGCCCGCGATTCGGATTTTGAGCATGCCCAGCCGTACGACAAGGGCGGTCGCACCTGTAGCTGCAATGCCGGCGCGCGCAGCAGGAAATGCCACCGGGTAAAGCAATCGCCCGGATGGAAAGTCACCCAGCCCAAGCCCGGCTGGCACGAATGGACGACGCCAAGCGGCAGAACGTATACCCAGGGCCCTTACCGGTACCCGGTGTGATGTGGGCTGGGCCGCCTCCTGCGTGACCCCTACGGCTGGCCCGTCACGGCGCGGCGGATGCGCGCCACAATCTGGTTCGCCTCGTCCTCGGTGATCTCGTAGA
>JAWWPV010000677.1:0-7391 GCA_033854775.1 Trebonia sp. | reverse complement strand
CGCGGTGCCCGGCTGGCGCGCGGCCGGCCGCCGGGCCGGTGCTGCCGCGGACCGTCAGCGTCGGCGCGATCAGCACGACCTCGCCGGCGCCGCCGTCGGCCATCCGGCCCATCAGCAACTCGACGGCGCGGGCGCCGAGTTCGGCGGCCGGCATATTCACGGAACTGAGCTGCGGCGACGTCTGCTCCGCGATCTGGTCGGGGCACACCGCGACGATTGACACATCCTCGGGGACGATCCGGCCGGTGGTGCGCAACAGGCTCAGCAACGGCGGGATGACCGCCTCGTTCTGCACGATCAAACCGGTGGTGCGCGGCCGCTCTTCAAGGATCCGGGCCAGCACGCCGGCCGCCGCCTCGTAGCTGCCGCCGCACGGCCGGTGCACGAGGTTCATCCCGGCCTCCGCGGCGGCGGCACGGATCCCGCGCAGCGTCCGTTCGGCGAAGCCGATATGCCGCTGGTAGATGCCCTCTGCCTCGCCGATGAACGCCACCTCGCGGTGCCCGAGCCCGGCCAGGTGCTCGACACACAGCCGCCCCGCCTGCGCGAAGTCGAGGTCGACGCAGTCCAGCCCGGCCGGGTCCGCGGGCACGCCGATCAGCACCGCGTCAACGCCGGTCTGCCTGACCATGGCGATGCGCTTGTCTTCCATGCCGACATCGGTGAGGACCACCGCGTCCGCCCGCGCGCTTGTCGCGACCCGCCTGATCCCCTCGGGCCCCTCGTCGTTGGTCAGCAGCAGCACGTCGTAGCCGAACCGCCTGGCCATCGTGGTCACCGCGATCGCGATGTCCATCATCACCGGCACGTACAAGTCCCTGCCCAGCGGCATGACGAGCGCGAGCACGTTCGACTTCGCGCTGGCCAGCGCCCGGGCGCCGGCGTGCGGCTGGTAGCCGAGCAGCTTGATGCTCTGTGCTACCCGCTCCCTGGTCTCCTCCGACACCGGGCGCTTGCCGCTGAGCACATAGGACACGGTGCTCGCCGCGACCCCAGCGTGCCGGGCCACGTCGGCAAGCGTCGCCATCCCATACCTCCCGGAATCCCCGCACCAGTCGAAGCGCTTCGGCCAGGCTACGTTATCACCGCTGCCTGCCGCTTAGCCCGGCCACCATGACCCGGCCGGCTCTCGACGATCGGGCCGCGGAACGACACCCCCGCGTCAGGTCGAGTTCTTGCTCTGGTTGGCTTGCGATGGGATCAGGGTGCGCTTGCGCAACAGGTCAGGGTGACCATGGTGGCACGCCGTGACTGCCACCCGACGTCACGACTTCACACACCGTATCCGTGGATGCTAACGGACCTCATGCAGCACATCCGTGGATGTTAACTCACGAATCGCTAAACTCGCTGTTCAGTACAGATTTCCGTACTGATCGCTACATGCCAGGGGGCTATGGCGGTGCTGAAGCCTGCTGACCGGTCCGGGACCGTCGGCGCTCCCGCCCCTGCTGTCCGGGTAGGGATCGTCTCCCGTGGCGTGCTGGTCCAGCGGCTGACGGACGCGAGTCGCGTCGCCCTGGTGTCGGCGCCGGCGGGAAGCGGGAAGACGCTTTTGTTGCGGTCGTGGATCGGTGCGGCGGGCCTGGCCGGGCGCGCCGCGTGGGTGCCGGTGCAGGGTGAGGAGCGCGATCCGCAGCGGTTCTGGATCTGCGTGACTGACGCGCTGCGGGCCACGGACGCCGGATCGAAGCTGGTACGGCCCCTCGCGGCGGCGCCGGACCTGGATGGCTGGGCGGTGGTGGAACGGCTGCTGAAGGATCTCAGCGCGCTTGACGACCGCCTCTGGCTAGTGATCGACGACGTGCACGAGCTTTGCTCGGGTGAGGCGCTGCGCCAGCTGGAGCTGCTGGTGCTGCGCGCCCCGCCGGAGCTGCGGTTCGTGCTGGCCACCCGGCATGACCTGCGGCTGGGGTTGCACCGGCTGCGGCTGGAAGGCGAGCTGACCGAGATCTCCACCGTCGACCTCCGGTTCAGCCTCGATGAGGCCCGGGCACTGCTGGAGGCAGCGGGGGTGGAGCTGTCCGAGCCTGCGCTGGCATTGCTGCATGCCCGGACGGAGGGGTGGGCGGCTGGGCTGCGGCTGGCGGCGCTGTCGCTGGCCGGGCATCCCGATCCGGAGCGGTTCGGCGCGGAGTTCTCAGGCAGTGAGCGGACGGTGGCGGAGTACCTGCTGGCGGAGGTGCTGGACCGGCAGAGCGAGGAGGTCCGGCGGCTGCTGCTGCGGACGTCGGTGCTGGAGCGGGTCAACGGCGAACTCGCCGACCTGCTGTCCGGAAAGTCTCGCGGGGAGGCGAACTTGCAGGATCTGGAGCAGGCCGGTGCGTTCGTGGTCTCGCTGGACGCGCAGCGGTCCTGGTTCCGCTACCACCAGCTCTTCGCCGACCTGCTGCGGCTCGAGCTGCGGCGCTCCGCGCCGGACGAGTTGCCCGCGCTGCACGCCGCCGCCGCCGGGTGGTTTGCCGAGCACGGGTATGCAGTGGAGGCCGTCCGGCACGCCCAGTCGGCGGAGGATTGGGGCGCGGCCGCTCGCCTGCTGTCGGACCACAGTTTCGGCCTTTACCTAGAGGGGCGGGGCGCCAGCGCACACGATCTGCTCGCCGGATTCCCAGCCGATGTCGTTGCCGCCGATGCTGAGCTCACCATCGTGCTGGCTGCCGATGAGCTGACTATGGGATGGTTGGAGGCGGCGGAGCGGAATCTAGCGCGCGCCACCGAGGGGATGACGCCAGTTCCCGCGGACCGGCGCGGGCGCTTCCAGGTGGCACTCGCCATCATGCGGCTGGCTCTGGCCCAGGTACGCGGTGACCTCCCGGCCGCGACCGAGGAAGCGCAGCGGCTGCTGGCTCCCGCCGATGCTGCGGACGCGGCGCAGTTGGGACTGGGACAGGACCTGCGCGCGCTGGCGCTAGTCAGTCTCGGTACCGCCGAGCTCTGGACACTTCGAGCCGACGACGCGGAGCAGCACCTCGAGCAAGGCGCCGCCCTCACGCGCCAGATCGGGCGGCCCTGGCTGGAGGTCGACGCCGTCGCGCACGGGGCGTGGGCCGCAACCTTTCGGTCGTTTGCGCTGGCGGTGGAGCGGAGCACGCAGGCGATAGAGCTGGCCCGGCGGCACGGCTGGGCCGGGGAGCCGATCGTAGCCGTCGCCTACGCGACCCTCGGTGCCATCAGGCTCTGGCAGGTGCGGCTCGAGGAGGCAGAGGAGCTGCTGGACCGTGCTGTGCGCGCGCTGCGGGCCGAGGCCGAGCCGGCGGCCGGGCTAGTGCTCTATCAGGCTCGCGGAATGCTCGAGCTCGCGCGCGGCCGTGACACCGAGGCGCTGGCCGCTTTCCAGGCCGCGGAGCGGCTGGCAGGGCTGCTTGGCACAGCCCACCCGCGCACGACACCCATGTGGGCGCCCATGGTCCACACCCTCGTGCGGCTGGGCGAAACCGGCTGCGCCGAGGCGGCCATCGCCGCGCTGGACGAGGAACAGCGGAAACGTGGTGAGGTGCGCATCGCCGTGGCCGCCCTGCGCCTCACCCAGGACGACCCGCAGGCAGCGAGCGCCGTGCTCGCGCCCGTCTTGGCCGGCTCCGTCCCCGTGACGAACCGCGGCTGGCTGACCCACGCTTTCGTCCTGGCGGCCATCGCCTACGACGCGCTCGGCGACCTGGCCGCAGCCGGGCATACCCTCGAGCACGCGCTCGATCTCGCCGAGCCCGACGGGCTGGTTTTCGCCTTCCTCCTGGCCCCGGCGCCAGGGCTGCTCGAGCGGCACGCCCGGCAGCACACGGCCCACGCCGCGCTGCTCGCCGAGATCCTGAGTCTGCTGGCCGGAAAGCAGACCGCCGCACCAGTGGGCCGTGAGGGGGGATGGGGAGGTGGGCCTGGGCTGACCGAGCCGCTCACGTACAGCGAGGTCCGCGTGCTGCGGTACCTGCCGACCAACCTGTCCGCGCCGGAGATCGCGGGGCAGCTGTCGGTGTCGGTGAACACCGTCCGGACGCACCTGCACCACATCTACGACAAGCTGGGCGCGCACCGTCGTCGCGAGGCCGTCGAGCGGGCCCGTGCCCTCGGCCTACTCGCCCCCCACCTCGCGCGCCCCGCATAGCGGCGTTTTCCCCTGCACTTCTGCACCGGGGGCGCCTGTGCGCG
Organism: Trebonia sp.; assembly: GCA_033854775.1. Taxonomy (GTDB): domain Bacteria; phylum Actinomycetota; class Actinomycetes; order Streptosporangiales; family Streptosporangiaceae; genus Trebonia. The sequence continues at coordinate 3,248 of JAWWPV010000677.1, read as the reverse complement.
GAGAGGTTGTCGCAGATCACGTGGATGCCCAGGCCGGGCTCGACCTGGCGGTCGATCTGGTCCAGGGTCATCGCATTGACCATTCGATGGCGGGGCCGCAATTGGATGAGGGCCGGCACGTGATGGTGCAGGCCCTCGCTTGTCAGCCCCGGGCAGTCGCTCAGTGCTGCCCGGTCCGGACGCCCTTCTCGACCTGGTCGCCGAGGCTCTTGTCCACATTGCTCCAGTACCAGAAGGCGCGCTGGAGCACCGGCTCGGTCACGCCGTTGAGCAGCTGCCCGACGATGTTGCTGACCAGCCGGTCCCGGGCGGCGTCGTCCAGCACGTCGCGGACCAGGGTGCCGGGCTGGCTCCAGTCGTCGTCCTCCGCGTGCTGGACGTAGGCGGCGCGCACGATCTCGCCGTCGGCGTGCCAGCTCGCCGGCTGGTAGCGTTCGGGTTCGGCCTGCGGGCCGCCCTTGGAGTTCGGCCAGTACACCGGGTCGGTGCGGTTCACCACCCGCATCGCCCCGTCCTTGCTGTAGGTGTGCACCGGGGCGACCGGCGCGTTGACCGGGATCTGCTGGTAGTTCACGCCGAGCCGGGCCCGGTGCGCGTCGGCGTAGGAGAACAGCCTTGCCAGCAGCATCCGGTCCGGGCTCGGCCCGATCCCCGGCACCAGGTTGTTCGGCTGGAACGCGGCCTGCTCGATCTCGGTGTGGTTGTCGGCCGGGTTGCGGTCCAGGGTCATCCGCCCGACCTCGGTGAGCGGGTAGTCGGCGTGCGGCCACACCTTGGTCAGGTCGAACGGGTTGAACCGGTAGCGTAGCGCGTCGTCGAACGGCATGATCTGCATCTTCAGCGTCCAGCTGGGATGATCCCCGCGCTCGATCGCCTCGAACAAGTCCCTGGTGTGGTAGTCGGGGTCAGTCCCGGCCAGTCGGTCGCCCTCGGCCTGGGTCCAGAACTGGATGCCCTGGTCGCTGATGAAGTGGTACTGCACCCAGAACCGTTGGCCCTTGGCGTTGATCCACATGTAGGTGTGGCTGGAGTAGCCGTTCATGTGCCGCCAGGTCTTCGGGAGGCCCCGGTCGCCCATCAGGTAAGTGACCTGGTGCGCCGTCTCCGGCAGCAGCGTCCAGAAGTCCCACTGCATGTCGTTGTCGCGCAGGTTGTTGTCGGCGCGGCGCTTCTGCGAGCGGATGAAGTTCTGGAAATGAATCGGGTCCTTGACGAAGAAGACCGGCGTGTTGTTGCCGACCATGTCGTAGTTGCCCTCGGTGGTGTAGAACTTCAGCGAGAACCCGCGCACGTCCCGCCACATGTCGGGGCTGCCCCGCTCCCCGGCCACGGTGGAGAACCGGGCCACCATCCGGGTGGTCGTCCCGGGCTGGAACACCGCAGCCCTGGTGAATTCGCTGACGTCGTTGGTGACCTCGAACCGGCCGAACGCGCCGCTGCCCTTGGCGTGCGGCTGCCGCTCGGGGATCCGCTCCCGGTTGAACTGCGCCATCTGCTCGATCAGGTAACTGTCCTGTAGTAGGATCGGGCCCCCCGCACCGACGGTCAGCGAATACTCACCGCTCTCAACCGGAATACCGGCATCCGTCGTCTGGGTGGGATTGGGCTGCGATGTGGTCATAGACCTTTCTCCTTCGGTAGATAGAACCTCGGGCTGTGATGGACCCAAGGCCGTTCTGGTTTGGCCCAGGTGGGGCGCGCGCCGGGTCAGATCCGGCGTGCCTGCCACGTCACTTGTCGCTAGGGTTGAGCGCCAGGAAGGCCAGCGCTGCCGCGATACCGGCACCGAGCTGGACAACGATGTAGACCCACAGCGTGGACCAGGCGAATATGCCCGCGGTGGCGGCGCCGAGCGTGACCGCCGGGTTGAAGGCGCCACCGGAGATGCCGCCGACGGCGAAGGCGCCCGCCACGACGGTGAACCCGATCGCCAGCCCGAAGAACTGGTTGCCGGGCTGGTCCTTGCTGGTAGCGACGTTTAGCACCACATAGCACAGGGCGAAAGTGATCAGCAGCTCCACCACTGCAGCGGCCGCCTCGGCGTGCCCGGACAGGTGCAGGGTCTGGACCGTCGCGGGGTTGACGACGGCGCGGGCAACCACCCCGGCGATCACGCCGCCGACGACCTGCGCGATCCAGTAAGCGACCGCGTCACCAGTCCCGATCCGGTGGCGCACCAGCACCGCCAGCGTCACCGCCGGGTTGTAGTGGCCGCCGGAGATGTGGCCGCCGGCGTAGATCATCACCATCAGGGTCGCGCCGGCCGCCAGCGGGGTATACACGCTGTGGCTCAATACGCTCACCGCGACGGCGAACGTCAGGAAGAACGTGCCGATCGTCTCGACCGCGTACTTCCGGATTGCCGCAGGCCACTGCAAAGCGGGCGCACGTATCGGCGGTTTCTCCGTTGTGGTAGCACCTGCCATGTCATTCAGCTCCTCCCTCTCATCTCGACCATCTCGATCGGGCAGGACCAAGCCTCGCCACACGGTTGGTGAACTCGCGTCATATGGTTCCGACGATTTCCGCCCGTAGCCGGGGATCGGGGGGCAGACCCCCGACGTAAGCAGCGCAAGCCCGGTACAGGCTGCGGATGAACCGGCCGCCGTCGGCGGAGGCGGGGATGAAGAAAGATGAGGTGAGTGACGACCCGACCAGCGTGCCCTTGAATGTTGGTGAGGCGCCTGTCACTCGAATTGGATGACCCCGAGGTCGAAGGCCGTTCTGGGATGATCTGCCATAGGCGCGAAGTAACGATCCGTTAGGAAAATCAAAAGCATTCAGCCGAACGGACCGTGGTTTTGGCGGAACTGAGGGACCTTCTCACTTGCGCCGGGGCGTGATAACATCCGCGCCGGAGGGCTGGGAACCTGGCCCCCCTCGTCCTAGCGTCGCGGTTTCCCGCGGCCCGCTGAGCGGCCTGGTTCCAGAACGTCTGGGCCGATTCAGCCCGTCAGCGCGATGCTTCGGGGAGAGGGAGACGGCGGCGGCGACGGCCAGGACGGCGGTGATGAACGCCGGCGCCGACCAGGCGGGGAACTCCCAGACGTCGGCGAGCAGCAGCTTGACCGCGACCCCCCCGAGGATGACGGCCAGCCCGGGCCGCAGGTAGCGGAGCCGGGCGGCCGCCCCGGCGAGCAGGAAGTACAGTGCCCGCATGCCGAGCAGCGCGAACACGTTCGACGTGTACACCACGAAGGGGTCGGTGGTCACCGCGAGGACCGCCGGGATCGAGTCGACGGCGAAGA
>JAWWPV010000676.1:0-5422 GCA_033854775.1 Trebonia sp. | reverse complement strand
GGCCCCCGCGACGACTGGGACGACAGGGACCGCCGGCCCCGTAAGAAGGCGACCCGCTGGATCCCCCGCGTCCTGGTGCTGACGGTCGTCGCCGTCATCGTGATCGGCGGCCTCGTCGGCGGCCTGGACATCTATCACAAGTACGAGGCCAGGTACCACCCGGCGGACTACGCGGGCCCGGGCACCGGCGACGTGACCGTGCAGGTGATGAGCGGCGACACCGCGTTCAGCCTCGCGCCGCGGCTGGTCCAGCTCGGCGTGACCGCCAGCACGCGCGCGTTCACGAACGCGGCCGAGGCCGCGACGACCACAACGAGCACGAACTCTACGGGCCTGGAGGCAGGCTTCTACGTGCTGCACCACCACATGCAGGCCAGCCTCGCCTACGCGGCAGTGATCAATCCGAAGAACCTGGTGCAGACGACGGTGACGATCCCCGAGGGCAAGCGCGCCGTCGACGTCATCGCGATCATCTCAGCGAAGACCAAGATCCCGCTCAAGAACTTCCAGCAGGTGCTCGCCCACCCCAGCCAGCTCGGCCTGCCGTCCTACGCCAACGGCAAGGTGGAGGGCTACCTGTTCCCCGCCACCTACGCGATCGTGCCGCACGAGACCGCACTCCAGATCCTCCAGGCAATGGTGCAGCGGTTCAACGTGGAGGCGCAGGGGGTCAACCTGGTGGGCGCCGCGAAGACGGCCGGCCTCACGCCCACCCAGCTGATCATCGAGGCCTCCCTGGCCCAGGCCGAGGGCGGCTCGGTCAGCGACTACCCGAAGATCGCCGAAGTCATCCACAACCGCATCGCCAAGGGCATGCACCTGCAATTCGACAGCACGGTGCTTTACGGGCTTGGCAAGTACGCGGTGAGCGCCACGTTCAAGCAGATCAACACCCCGGGGCCGTACAACACGTACCTGAACGCGGGGCTGCCGGCCGGGCCGATCTCCAACCCGGGCGACGCGGCGATTCAGGGCGTCCTGCACCCGGCCCAGGGCAACTTCCTGTACTTCCTCACCAAGCCCGGAGGCAAGTCCGAGTTCTCCCCGACCCCGCTGAAGGGCCAGTAGGGGCACGGTAACCTCGACCCATTATGAAAGCAGCAGTGCTCGGCAAGCCCGTTGCCCACTCACTGTCACCCGTGCTCCACCGCGCGGCCTATGATGCGCTCGGCTTCGCCAACTGGACCTACGAGCTGGTCGAATGCGACGAGCGAGGCCTGGCCGCCTACGTGGAGTCCAGGGGCCCGGAGTGGGCGGGCCTGTCGCTGACCATGCCGCTCAAGCGCACGGTGCTGCCGCTGCTTGACCACGTCGACCACCTGGCGGCCGCCATCGGCGGCGTGAACACCGTGGTGTTCCGCCCCGAGGGCCGCTACGGCTACAACACCGACGTCCAGGCCATCGTGGACGTGCTCACCGAGGCGGGCGCGCCGGCCCCGGGCAGTGTCACGATCCTCGGCGCGGGCGCGACCGCCTGCTCGGCCCTGGCCGCCGTCGGCGAGCTAGGCGCGACGGGCGCCGACATCGTGGCCCGCGACCCGTCCCGCGCGGAAGGCCTGCTCACCACCGCCGGCCGCCTGGGCCTGAAGGCGCGGCTCCGCCCCTGGGCGCAGCTCGATGCCGTCGATGCGCCGGTCCCCGACCTGCTGATCTCGACCGTCCCCGCCGGTGCCGCCGACGATTACGCCGAACGACTTCGGCTTGCTCGTCACGCGCCAACCGCCGTCCTTGACGTGGTCTACCACCCGTGGCCGACGCCGCTGGCCCGGGCCGCCGTGGCCTCGGGGTCGGTCGTGGCGAGCGGATACGCGATGCTCCTGCACCAGGCCGCGGCCCAGGTAGAGCTGATGACCGGCAAGCCGGCCCCGCTGGAAGCGATGCGCGAGGCAGGCGAGCGGGAACTAGCCCGCCGCCGCGCCGAGCAGTAGCCCGCCGCGTCCGGGCCCTTAGTAGATCTGCCTGGTTGCCAATGCCGCTATGTCGACACCGTTGGCGGACCGGAGAACATGTCGCCCGCGGTCATGGTGTACCTGACCAGGCTGACAAGAACCTTCTTCACCGATCCCCGGTCCCGCGCATCGCACATCACGACGGGCACCTGCGGTCCTAGCGTCAGGGCAATCCTGATGTCCTCGGCCTCGAACCAGGGGGCGCCGTCGAAGCGGTTGACGGCGATGATGAACGGCGTCCCGCTCCGCTCGAAGTAGTCGATCGCGGCGAAGCAGTCGCCGATCTGGCGGGTGTCGGCCATCACCACGGCGCCGATCGCGCCGATGGCAAGGTCGTCCCACATGAACCAGAACCGCTCCTGGCCCGGCGTGCCGAACAGGTAGAGCACCAGTTGCGACGGGAAGGTGATCCGGCCGAAGTCCATGGCCACCGTTGTGGTGCTCTTGGCGGTCGTGCCCCGAGTGTCGTCTACGCCGATGCTGCGCGCGCTCAGCGGTTCCTCGGTGCGTAGTGGCCTGATCTCGCTGATCGAGCCGACCAGGGTGGTCTTCCCGACGCCGAATCCTCCGGCGATGAGGATCTTGGCGGTCGATGCCACTCCAGCGTCGTCCGACCATCCCGGGGTACTGTCAGAGTGACTCAAGTCCATCAAGCACCATCCTCAGCAGGCGTTGATCGGGTATTCGTTCTTTCCGGCTGGGGATAATCCGCAGCATTCCGGCGCCCGCTAGGTCGCCAAGCAGCACCCGCACTACCCCGAGGGGGAGGTCGATCTCCGAGGTCAGGTCGACGATAGAGACGGGACGGTGGCACAGGGTCAGGATCTGGCGGTGTTCTGGTCCCGGCCGGAAGTCCTCGGACAGCTGTTCGCCGGTCGCGACAACCTCGTCGATCAGGCCGAACGATGCCCCGCCGGCTGGCAGGGTCCGGCCCTTGGTCACGGCGTATGGCCGGACTACCGGCCCCGCCTCCCGGTCAAGCCAGCGTTCCGCGCGACCGTCCCCGGAATTCATTCCGCCGGTATCTCAGGCCCGGGGTACCTCGGCTCCGAGCCGAGGTACTTGCCCATCCGTCGCACCAGCATCGCCATCTCATAGGCGACGAGGCCGACATCCGGGTCGGCCGAGGTCAGCACCGCCATGCATGTTCCCTCGCCAGCCGCCATGACGAAGAGGAAGGCGAACTCCATTTCGATAATAGTCTGTCGTACCTCGCCGCCGCGGAAGTGCTTTCCCGTTCCCCTGGCCAGGCTCTGCACCCCGGCGGCCAGGGCCGACAAGTGCTCGCCGTCCTCCCGGGTCAAGCTCTGTGACGCCGCTACCACTAGGCCGTCCCGGGACAGGACAAGCGCCTGCTGGACATCCCCGGTCTGATTGACGAGGTTGTCGAGCAGCCAGCTCAGCTGCCCGGTCGTGTCTGTCTGTGCCATGTGTCGTAGCCTCGCTATCAGTCGGTTCCGTCGCCGGGGACGTCCCCGTGCTCTTCGATGTCGTCTACGCGCCCCCGCTGCCACCCTCGCTGCATCAAGATCAGCATGCTGCGTGTCGCCTCGGGCGACCGCGTGCTGACGGAGGCGGACTCGCGAGCCGCTGGCTGCGGGGCTGTCCCGCTCCCTGTTCGCAACTGCGGAGCCAGGCTTGCTTGCGGCACCCTTACGGGCATCCCGAGATGGCTGCCGGCCGAGGCGGGTCCGCTCGGCTGCGACGGCTCTCGCCGGAACGACTGGGGCTGGAAGGCCATCGGCCAGGGAGTCATTGCCGGGGCCTCCGGTGCCGCCGCGGCTGTGGGCGCTGGCGGTCCCGGGCTGTCGGTCGTTTGCGTCTGGCCGCCGGCGGTCGCGGATCCCTGCCACTCCGCCAATCCCTGCGGCTCCGCTGATCCCTGTAGCTCCGCGGTGCGCTGGCTCGCGGCGGCTAGCCGGCGGTGTCGGCTAGCCGGAGCGCTGACTGGACTGCTGGCGGGCGGCCCGAATGCGTGGGCATCTTCTGCCTGGACGATCAAGCCGAACGGCAGCAGCAGAATGGCCGTCGTGCCCCCGAAGGCGGACCGGCGGAGCGTGACCTGGACGGCGTGCCGTGCCGCTAGTCTGCTGACGACAAACAGCCCGAGCTGCTCGCTGTTCCCCGGATCGAACTCCGGTGGGCTAGCCAGGCGCCTGTTGATCTCGGCGAGTTCTTCCTCGCTGAGGCCGAGGCCTCGGTCCTCGATCTCGGCGACCAGGCCGGTGCCCACCCGGTCCGCCCTGATCTCGATCCGGGTATTGGGCGGGGAGAAGACGGTCGCGTTCTCGACGAGTTCGGCGACGAGGTGGATGATGTCGTTGACCGCCTTCCCCGCGACTAGGTCGAGTGACTCGCTCACCACGTCGACCCGGACGTAGTCCTCGACCTCGGCCACCGCGGCGCGCAGCACGTCGACGACGGGGACCGGGTCGCGCCAGCCGCGACCGGGGATGGCGCCCGACAGGATGATCAGGCCCTCGGCATGCCTGCGCATGCGGGTCGTGAGGTGGTCAAGGCGGAACAGGTCGGCGAGCGCCTCCGGCCCGCTGGCATGCCGCTCCATCGTGTCCAGCAATTCCAGTTGCCGGTGCAGCAGAGACTGGTTGCGCATGGAAATGTTCAGGAAAACCCGGCCGATCCCCGTGCGCAGGCGCGCCTGATCGACAGCGGCCGCGACGGCCGCCTCCTGCACCGTGGCGAATGACCCGGCGATCTGAGAGATCTCCCGGATGGTGCTGGCTGGTGGTGGCGGGGACTCCGCGAGGACATCGACGTCATCGCCCTGCCGGAGCCGCTGGACCACGTGCGGCAGCCGTTCCTCGGCCATGGCGCGGACGCTGTCGTGCAGCCCGGTCAGGTCGCCGGTGATCTTGCGGCCGAACCACGTGAGCAGGAACACCGAGCCGACGACGACGCCAAGACCGACGCCGCCCGCGAGGATAGCCTCGACGACCAGCCTGTCGCTGACCGAGGCGGACGTCGCCCCGAGCTGGCTGGCGCTGCTGAGCTCCGCATTCAGCATCGCGCCGAGGTAGGCGGCCGAGGCCGACTGCCATGCGGCCGCGGTCACCGGAATAGGCGCGTTGCTTCCCGACGCGGCGATGATCCGGTCCTCCATGGCCTGAAAGAGCCGGTACTGGGCGGAACTCTCGATGCTCACGTAGGGGGTAGCCATGTCCGGCGGCAGCAGGACGGCGATGTCGTTCATGAGCAGGCGCCGGTTCGCCGCGGCGCTGGTGAACAGCTGCTGGACGCCGGGGCTCAGTCGGCCCTGGCCAGCGAGCGCGCCGTTTACCAGCACCGTTTCCCGGTTGGCCATCTCCAGCGCGTAGGCCGCGTCCGCGATGCCGATCGAGGCCCCGATCTGGGTGGCTCCCACCTCCTCGATCGTCGAGTAGTAGTAGCGGAACTGGGCGTCGAGGATGCCGCTGTATGCCTGGAACGTGGCCGCGGGACTCGTGGCCGCCCCG
>JAWWPV010000675.1:0-6209 GCA_033854775.1 Trebonia sp. | reverse complement strand
CCTTCCACCTCACCGGGACTGCCGAGGATGAGCTGGATAAGCTCGCTGAAAAATCGGATCCGTGTCTCCTGCCGCGGCGCCGTATACCAGCGTTGGAAGATGCTAATGAGCCATTCCGCGTACCCCTTGCCCGGAGGGCCGCAGCTATGGTTGGCGTGCGGCAGCAGCAGGTCAAGGGCCGGCGGGGCGAACTTGAGCAGCGCCTCGTACGTACTCACCGGGTCGTTTTCGACATCGACCGTGCAGAGGATGCCGCTGTAGCAGTCCCGGAACTCTGGCGACCGCAGCAAGTCAAGGCCGTCGGCGACCGCGTCGAAACTGTTGCGGCCATTGGCGTAGAGCCGGTGCCGCCCGGTTGCGTCCGCGTCCCCGTCCAGGCTGACGCCTATCTTGATCCCGAGGCTCTTGAGCGTGATGAGCATCGGACGGTCGAGGAGGGTCCCGTTGGTCTGGACGGCCACGTTCACCTGCGCGGGCACGCGGGATCGGAGCGAACCGACCAGGCGGTCCAGCCACTCCGCCCCAGCGAGCAGCGGCTCGCCGCCGTGCAAGATGACGTCGACGCTCGCGAGGCCGTGCTTATCGGCGTGCTCGGCAATGCGCTGCACGGCTTTGTCGGCCACCGCGGGGCTCATTCGCTTGGGCAGCCCCCGCCAGCCCTGATCCGCCATTTCGTAGACGTAACAGTACGAGCACGACAAATTGCAGCGACTGTGGACTTTTAGGATAAATTGCCGAAAAGGAACGGCCTGATGTCCCGCTCCCCGGATTCCAGCCACGTCGAGGTCGAGTAGCGGCCACGGCGCTGGGTGCTGAACCTGCTGCGTCGATGTCACTCGAACCAGGCCGCCAATTCCAGCGGATCAGCGTGGATCCCGCGGTTGGCAAGGTACGCGTGCATTTCGAATAGCAGCGGCAGGTAAGCGGCGAGTACTGACCGCGACGGCGTCGCCGGCAGGCGGTGTACCGCCAGCGCCAGGCCGATCCAGGCAGCCGGATCCGGCTCGGCGACGAGGCGCGCACGGTAGGCCGCGAGCGCCGCGTGCGAATCCCCGCGAACCAAGAGGGCATCGGCCGCGCCTAGTCCGGGATTGTCTGCCGCGGACAGCTGCCGGTATCGCCGCGGGTCCTGGAAACGCATATTGAGCAGGCGGCTCCTGGGGATGGAATCGATCTTCCTGATGTCATCCTCGATCCGGGTCGCGGGAAGCGCCCGGCCGGCAAGCGGCTCGCCGCGCTGGTAGGCGGCCGCCACCCTGGCGACCTCGGCGGCATCCAGCGCCGTATGCGTGAGCTGCCAGGTGAGCCAGTTGTCCAGAGCGACCTCCCGCGCGATCTCCGTCGCTTCGGTGGGCACGGGCGGGGATTGCTCGCCCCGTCCGTGCTGTCGCAGGGCAGTGACGAAGTCAGTGCCTCTCGGGGTGAGAGAGCCGCTCCCGAGCAAGGTATCGGTGACGAGGTCGATCGCCGATCGCCAGCGCTCGTACAGTACGTTGGCTCGGAGGATGGCGTCTGGCTCGGTCTCCAGCTGCCGTTGGCTGTTCCAGAAGCACACGATCCCCGTGAACGCGTAAACCCCCTGCAAGATGCCTCCCAGGGGGCGCGGATCGTCCCGCCACGGGGCGTAGGCCCTCTGCTCGCTTCGCTCGATGAGAGGCAGCATGTCCATCAGGCCGCTGAGCTTGATGTGCTGAAACTCGTGGACAAGGGTCTCCGCCATGCTGACCGGGGACGGCGGCAGGGATGTCGCGATGGCGCCGAAGGCCGCCGGGGAAGTCGCGCTGTCGAGGTCGGACCGCGGCACCAGCGGGACGATGACGGGGACGCCCTCGGCGATTGGCCCCGCAGCCCACTCGTGGTGGCGGACCAGCAGTTCCCAGGCGGCCTGGATGAGCTGTCGCCAGTGCACGAGGTCGACTTCCGTCATGTCGACGAGCATGGGCAGCGTGTAGCGGTCCAGGTACCTATCGGTGGTCTCCAGCAGCACCTCCCAGACCCGCCCGTCAGCCACGGCATGGACCAGCGGAGTCCCCCTCCAGTGCGGCACCGTGCCGCCTGAACCGTCGTCCGGGATGAGGGCGGCGCACGGCGCGTCGATGTGCTCGCCGACGCGCAGGCGCTCGCCGTCACTGCTCAGCCTGACCCATTCACCCCGGCCGGGGGCGACCTGAAGAGAGCCAAGGCCGGGAAGCGGCACACCGCCGTCACGCGTAGGGACATCCAGCTCGAACCGGAGGCCAAGCCGGACAGCCGCCGCGGCGGCGACGGCGGCCAGGTACCCGAAATCGAGCGGTGTGCCCCTGTCCAGGCAGGCTAGGCAGTCGTGCGCCCAGCTGCCGATGTGCGGGAGACCGAGCAGCCTCGCCACGGCAGCGGGATCGGCCGCCTGCGCCTGAGCAAGCAACTGGTAGCCCGCGCGGAAGGCGGCAGCCGCCCGCGACGGAGGATCCATTCCGTCGGCGACCTCTGCCACAACGTGCAGCAGCATCAGGTGCTTGCTGACCTGCGCCTCGCGCAGCTGCCTGACGACAACGCTGTCGCCAGCGCCACCGGCGAGCTCCAGGAAGGCATCCGCCGACAGCGAGTGTGTGGTGATCAAGGTGGACCTTCCCGCCAGGTCAGTATCAGATGCTGTCAGATCCTCGCCTGGAATGAGCTCAGGGGCAGGCCCGTCTCCTTGAGCCGCCGACGGTACTGGACGATTGAGCGAGCGAGGACCGAGTCGTCCAGCTCAGCGAGCCGCTCCAGCGAGAGATCCCGCAGGTCGGGAATGACGGAATTCAACTCTTGATGTTGCGAGCCCATTTCATCTCCGGCCGTTACTGAGCGACCTTGTCGCTTAAGTGTCAGAAGAACATTGTGAGTCGCGGGGACTGTACCGCTATCTGGATTGGCACGAGGGGGCTTTGGGGTGAGTCGCAAGAGGATTTTTGAAGGAGGGCCGCTCCAGTCCTCATGCAACCGGCTGCCGCTCAGGTGCAAGAGTCAATGAAAGATGCTCCGCCAGCCAACCCGGCCCGCAGGCATTCCTACAATGTCAAGACCGTACAAAGATCTGCGAACGTCTCGATCTTCTACGGACAACCTCAACCCGCGCGGGACGCCCGTGGACGCCAGTGGACAAATTCGGACGCGCGCTCGGGCCTGTCAGCCGCTGTCTCACGCGACACAGCCAGGCTGTCTCGGTTGGCGCAGCCACCCGCACCTCCCTCTGTTTCGCTTGATCCGAAGCGATATACCAACGGGGAGAAGTGCGACATGACCACACCAGCAACCTGGCCGACGCGAAAACACGAGGCAACCCAACCCGACGACGATTACGCCGGGAGGCAGGCCGCGCCGACGCAGGCACTGTCAGATCGGGGGTCCGCGCACATGGTCATCAGCGAGATGGCCGACCTGCTGCGCGATACCCGGAGCAGCATGATGACCGACGGATGCCTGCTCGGCGCGATCACGATCGGCTTTGCCCTGGAGGCAGGGGCCGCGGCCCGGGCCCTGCGACCGAGCCTCGTCGGAGTCATTAGCCTCGGCCTGCTTGGCGGGATCGTCTTCTGCTGGCTGGTGGCCGTCTTCCTGCTGGCCCGGGCGAGCAGGCCGGTGCTCAACGCGCTCAGCGAGCTTCGCTGGGTAACCGGGGCTCCGCTTGACCCGCGGCCGGGCTGGGTGACCCTGCCGCCGGTGGGCGCCGATCCCGCGGAATGGACTTGGAACCGCGCGTACTTGCTGCTCGGGGCGGCACGGCTGGCCAGGTACCGCATGCAGTCCGCGGACACGTGGACCTACTTCACGGGCGGCTGCTTCCTGGTGTGGACCATGATCGTGCTGCTTGGCCGGTGACAGGTGCCGGGAACGACCGGTTACCGGGTGGTTTGTCAGCAACCGCCCGATAGCTCATCGTTAGAGCATGCAGTCGAACGCATCCGGCCGGGGCTTCTGGGGCCTGCTACCGCACGAAGAGCAGCGGGCCCTCTGGTCCCTTGGCCGGGAGCGGGAGTATCCACCTGGTGCAGCCCTGTGCGTCGAGGGAGATCCCGTGACGCACGTGTTCGTCCTGCTTGACGGCTGGGTGAAAGTTATCGCGGTGACCGCGGACGGCCGTGAGTCTGTCCTCGCCCTCCGTGGTGCCGGCGACGTCGTCGGGGAGACCGCGGGCGAGACCACCGGAGTCAGAAATGCCACGATGCAGGCGATGGTTACCGTGCGCGCGCTGATCGTGGGATATGACCGGTTCAGCTCCTTCCTCGACACCCATCAGGGCGGCAGCCGAGCCTACCGGCGCGTCATCGTGCACCGCTGGCGAGACGCCGAGACGATGCTCCGCGTCCGTGCGGTCACCAATGGCGCGCAGCGGCTCGCGGGCCTGCTTCTCGGCCTCGCCGAACGACTCGGCGGCCGGGCGGAAGGCGTCATCGAGATCGCGCTGCCGCTGTCCCAGGATGAGCTGGCCAGCCTGGCCGGGACCTCGCGTGCCACCGTCGCCCGCGCGCTCAACGTCTGGCGCCAACGCGGGCTTATTCGAACCGGTCAGCGCCGTATCACGCTCACCGACGTGCAGGGCCTGCGCAGGGCCGCGGGCCCGGCACTGGCAGCGCGGCCGCAAGGATGAGCCCGAGCGACCCGCCGCGCCACCGTCCCGGCGCGGCATGGCCCGACGCGGAGTCCGCTCAGGAAGCCGGGGTGGATGAGGCCGGGGTGGATGAGGCCGGGGCGGATGAGGCCGGGGCGGCGGGTGCCTTGGCGTGACGGCCCACGCGGAGGAAGAAGAACAGGACCGTGGCCAGGTAGCCGACGTAGATCAGCACCTGGAGCAGGGTCGGGCTGTCGGCGTAGCCGACGAAGGAGTGCGCGATGTCGCCGAGCGTGCTGCCCTCGCTAACCAGGCCGCCGGTGTGCCACAGCGGGCGGGTGAGGAAGTTCAGCCAGCCGAGCTGCTGCATGTTCTCTACCGCGTCCGCGAGCAGTCCAGCGGCGAAGAACATCAGCAGCGCCCCGATGACCGTGAAGAAGCGGCTCAGGTTGAGCTTGTGCCCGAGGCGGTAGATGAAGAACGCGATCGCCAGCGAGATCGCCAGGCCGATCACGGCCCCGAGCAGGGCACCCTGGGTGGAGGTGGAGAAGACGATCGCCAGCGTGAAGACCACCGTCTCCAGGCCCTCGCGCCCCACGGCCTGGAAGGCGAGCAGGGCCAGGCCAGTGCGCGCGCCGCGGGTGAGCGCGGCGTCCGCGCGGGCACGGAGTTCCCCGGACAGCCCGCGCGCGTGTCCCCGCATCCAGAACGTCATGTAGGTCAGCACGACGGCGGCGAGCAGGTACGTGCCTGTCTCGAAGAAGGTCTGCACATTCGAGCCGTCGTACTGGCGGATCGTGAGGTAGGCGGCGATCCCGCCGCCCGCGGCAAGCGCGAGCGCGGCGCCCACGCCGATGAACACGTCACGGAAGTACCGGCGCTGCCCCATCCGGTTGAGGTAGGCCAGCAGGATCGCTACGATCATGCTGGCTTCGATCCCTTCCCGCATGAAGATCACGAGGGTAGCGATCATTGGGTAGCTCCTGACTGACGATGGACCGGCACCTGGGTGACTATATTAGGCAAGCCTTACCTTATCAAGCCCCCTTCGTCGGAGACGAGCAGGTCGGGGAACTGATCTTGGTGTCCGGCACAGGGCAGGTTGGCGGGGACGGGGTCCGCGGGGGATCATGCGGGTTGACCGACGTGAGCGACCGATGCGGGCCGCACTCCCCTGGAGGCTAAGTGAAGCTGAAGACCACTGCCGAGCATCTCGTGTCCTTGCTGGCGGCGCACGGGGTGGAGTACCTGTTCCTCAACCCGGGCACGGACACCGCCCCGGTGCAGGAGGCGGTGTACGCCCTGGCGGAGGCCGGCCTGCCGGCGCCGACCGTGCTTGCCTCCACCTTCGAGAGCGTCTCGCTCGCGGCCGCGCACGCGTACTGGAACATGACGGGGCGCCCGCAGGCGGTCTTCGTGCACGTGGACGCCGGCACCCAGAACCTCGGCGCGATGGTGCACAACGTGCTGCGCGGCCGGGCCGGGGTGATCGTCATCGCGGGCAAGACCCCGTACGGGGAGGAGGACGGCCCGTCCGGCGGGCGGAACCGCCCGATCCAGTGGCAGCAGGACGTCCCCGATCAGCCGGGCATCGTCCGCGGCTACGCCAAGTGGGTCCAGGAGATCACCCGGCCGGAGA
>JAWWPV010000674.1:0-3084 GCA_033854775.1 Trebonia sp. | reverse complement strand
GTCAGGGGATCAGGACGGTCTTGCCGGCCAGCGTCCCGGCGACGGCTTCGTCGTGGACGTCGGCCAGCTCGGTCAGCGGCCGCCGCCCCGCCACGTCGATCTGGAGGTCTCCGGCGTCGACGCGCCCGACCAGCTCGGCGAGCTGGGCGGCGTCACTGCGCGCGGACACGGACACCACCCGAACCCCGCGTCCGGCCTCGTCGAAGTCGGGGAAGGTGGTGCTGACGAAGGCTCCGCCGTCGGCGGCCAGGCCCGCTAGCCGCGCGGTCTCTTCCGGGCCAGTGCGCACCAGGTTCAGCACCGCGTCGAACTGCTGCCCGGCCACCGCCTGCGGGAGCGGGGTGGCGGTGTAGTCGATGATCCGGTCCGCGCCGAAGGAGCGGACGCGGTCGATGCTGCGCGCGCTGGCAGTCGCGGTCACGGTGGCTCCGGCCTGCTTGGCGAGCTGGACGGCGTACCGGCCGACAGCGCCACCCGCGCCGTTGATCAGGATGCTCTGCCCCTCCCGCAGGTCGGCGTGCTCGAACAGCGACTGCCACGCGGTCAGCCCGGCCGAGGGCAGTGCCGCAGCGTCGGCCAGCTCGACGGCGCTGGGGGCCGCGGCCAGCGCCTCCGCGGGCACGGCGGCGTACTCGGCGGCCGCGCCGGGCGCGGTCACCGGCAGGAACGCCACCACCGTGTCCCCGATGCTCCAGCCGCTCACGCCCTCGCCGACCTCGGTGACGACGCCGGCCACGTCGAAGTTCGGGACGTGCGGGAAGGCCACCGGGAACACCTGCTGCACAAAGCCCGCGCGGATCGCGACGTCCAACGGGTTGAACGCGGCGCCGGCCACCTTCACCACCACCTGCCCCGGGCCCGCCACCGGACGATCGGCTTCCTCGTAGACCAGGACGTCGCTGTCGCCATAGGAGTGGTAACGCACTGTCTTCATGATCTCTCCTTATTCGATGCTTCGAAGTTGAAGCATACGAGGAACAATAACCTACTTCGACTTCGAAGCAACACCGTTAGGGCGCGTGATGATCGTCACACTGCTTTGAGTTCGCAGCATGTAGCGTGGGGGAATGACCGATGGCCAGCGGGACGCCGGCGCCAGCCCTGCGGGTGTTCAGGAGCTCGATCCACAGGAGCTCGGCGCCTACTTCGTGCTCAGGGAAGCCGTCAGCCTGCTCCAGCACCAGGTTGAACAGCAGCTGCGCGCCGAGGGTGGCATCAGTTACGTCCAGTTCGAGCTCCTGGCCCGCCTCGCCGACGCCCGCACCCCACTGACCATGACCGAGCTGGCCGACGGCGTCGTCTACAGCCGCAGCGGCCTGACCTACCAGGCCGGCCTGCTGGAAAAGGCCGGACTCATCGCCCGCGGCCCCAGCCCCGATGACGACCGCGCCACCCTGGTCACCATCACCGGCACCGGCCTGGCCCTCGTCGGCCGCGTCCTGCCAGGCCACGTCCAGGTCGTCCGCCGCATGCTGTTTGACCCGCTCACCGGCGACGACGTGGGCCACCTAGGCGACATCATGGCCCGCGTCCGCGACCATATGCGCGCCCAGCCGCCTCGCTCCGCTGCCCCCCGCAAACGCCGCCCCGGCCCCGCCGCCTCAGCCACGACGCAGGACTGAGCCGCAACGCCGGTGTCCGGGCCAGCCCCACCCGGCGTCCTGCGCGCCGCGATCCCCGAATGTCAGTGGTGGTCGTTACGTTGGTGTCCTAGGCCGGACCGGGGACGCCCGGTCGAAGGTGAGGACCGCGTGGTCACGTTCGAATCGAAGGACGCGCCGTCGGAGCGTCGGCGTGCGGAACTCGGCAAGTTCCTGCGCACACGGCGGGCGCGGTTGTCGCCCGCCGACTTCGACATGCCCGCCGGGCCCCGGCGGCGCACGCCCGGCCTGCGGCGCGAGGAGCTAGCGCTGCTCGCCGGGGTGGGAGTCAGCTGGTACACCTGGCTTGAGCAGGGCCGGGAGATCAACGTGAGCACCCAGGTGCTCGACGCGCTCGCGCGCACGCTCCGCCTTGACCGCGCGGAGCGCTGGCACATGTACGTCCTCTCCGAGGCGGTGCCGGTGGCCGTAAGCACCGGACGCTGCCCGGTGACCGAGGCACTTACAGAGATCCTGCACTCGCTGGACCCGCTCCCCGCCGCGGTGACGAACACGCGCTTTGACATCCTCGCGGAGAACGGCGCGTACAGTGACCTGTTCCGCTACTGGCACTCGCTGCCCTGCATCCACCGGAACACGTTGTGGTGCACCCTCACCGAGCCCGCGGCGCGCGAGAAGTTCCCGCAGTACGAGGACAGCGTCCGGCACCAGGTCGCGCGCTTCCGCGCCGCCTACGCCAGGCATGTCGGCGACCAGGACTGGGAGGAAGACATCCGCCGGCTGACGAGCCTGAGCAGCGAGTTCGCCGAACTTTGGGCGCGTCATGAAGTCGCCGAGTTCCAGCCAAGCATCCGCACGTTCGTCCACCCGGACGCCGGACCGCTAACGTTCACGACAAGCGAGCTCCAGGCCTCCGCCGCCCAGGAGGCCCGCCTCGTCGTCTACACCCCAGCCGACGACGAAACAAGAAAGCGACTACCCCGCACCCGCGACTAGACACAATCGGCGTGACCGTCCACGGTCACGCCGAATCCGTTCTGTGACACCCTTAGGCAATGCTCGTTGCCGGACTGCCGGGATCAGGAAGAGCACGATGGCTGTCGATCTCGGGCGAGCGCTGCCCAAGCAGCTGGCTCTCGGGCACGACGTCATTGTCGACGCCGTTAACGGACCAGAGCCCGCTCGTACTGGCCACCCGCACTCCCTAACGGGATTGTGGGTCAACCGCGGCGCTATGTACGCGTCGGTTTCAAGTTGCCCGTCCCGGGCGTGCCGTGGTCCCGCGGGCCGTCGGTTCCGCGTCTTGTCTTTGCCTCGGGCGGGTTCTGGGGTGCCGTTGACCGCGGTGATCGCGGGTCATCCGGGTGGCGGCCCGGGAAGGCCGGCCGGTTCGCCGGTTATGTCCCGGTTTCCGGGTGCTGTGGCCCGGCTGTTTCCGTGATCGTGGGTCATCAGGGGCGGATATCGCCACTTTTGACCCGCA
>JAWWPV010000673.1:0-3423 GCA_033854775.1 Trebonia sp. | reverse complement strand
CTACGCGGCCAAGCTCGACGCCAAGAACCAGGGGCACCGCAAGGTCCTCCAGACCCGCTGGAAGTGCCCGAACACGTCCTGCCGGCAGGCCGCCCAGTGGCAGGGGCAGCTGCTCGCCTGGCCGGGGGTATCGGCCGAGGGCAGCGCGGTCTGCCCCTCCTGCCGGCGGCAGCTGGTCGCGCTCGGGCCGCGCGCGGCGCTGCACGAGGTCGTCGTCGCCGACCTTGAGTCGCAGCAGGAGCTCCTGCGGTTCCCCCTGGAAGTCGACTGCCCGGTGATCGTCGGCCGCGGCGCGGCGGTCAAGGGCATCGACCTGGCGATGTACGGCGACGGCGGCCGGTCGGTCATCGACACGGTGAGCAGGCAGCACCTCATGATGCGGCTCACCAGCGCCGGGTCCGCGAACTGGCGGCTGTCGGTGATCGACCTCAACTCCACGAACGGGACGACGGTGCAGCGGTGGGTCGGCAGCGGGTTCGAGCCCGCCAAGCCGGTCCCCGCCGACACCGAGACCCACCTGGGCACCAGGGACCAGCTGGTCCTCGGTGACACCGTGCTGCTGCGCCTGTCCGGCAAGCGCTACCTCGCCGAGCCGACCAGCCCGCACCCGGACGTAGAGCGGCTTGCGACGCCGGCCGACGCGACCGCTGTCACCCGGATTCAGCGCTGATACGCTCGGATAATGAGCTCCGCCGCATCCTCCGCACGCCCGCGGCTTGACCCGCATGACCCGGCCGGCCTCGACACGCTGCTCAGCGAGGAGGAGCTGGCCGTCAGGCAGACCGTGCGGGCCTTCTGCGCGGACAAGATCCTGCCGCACGTCGCCGACTGGTACGAGAGGGGCGAGCTTCCCGCGGTGCGGGAACTGGTCCGCGAGCTCGGCAAGATCGGCCTGCTCGGCATGCACCTGACCGGGTACGGGTGCGCCGGGATGTCCGCCGTCGACTACGGCCTGGCCTGCCTGGAGCTCGAGGCGGCCGACTCCGGGCTGCGGTCGCTGGTGTCCGTGCAGGGCTCCCTGGCCATGTACGCGATCTGGCGGTTCGGGTCCGAAGCGCACAAGACCGAGTGGCTGCCGCGGATGGCGGCCGGCGAGGCCATCGGCTGCTTCGGCCTCACCGAGCCGGACGCCGGCTCTGACCCGGCGTCGATGCGGACCTCGGCGTCCCGGTCAGGCGATGACTGGGTACTCAACGGCAGGAAGATGTGGATCACCAACGGCACCGTCGCCGACGTCGCCGTGGTCTGGGCGCGCACCGACGACGGCATCCGCGGGTTCGTCGTGCCGACGGACACGCCCGGGTTCTCCGCGCCGGAGATCAAGCACAAGGGGTCGCTGCGCGCCTCCGTCACCGCCGAGCTCGTCCTTGACTCGGTCCGGCTGCCGCATGACGCGGTGCTGCCCGAGGTGACCGGGCTGCGCGGCCCGCTGTCCTGCCTCAATGAGGCGCGGTTCGGGATCTTCTGGGGGGCACTCGGGGCGGCACGGTCCTGCTACGAGACCGCCCTGGAGTACGCGAAGACGCGGATTCAGTTCGGCGCGCCGATCGGGGCCTTCCAGCTCACCCAGGAAAAGCTCGCCAACATGGCCGTCGAGCTGGCCAAGGGGCAGCTCCTCGCGCTGCACTTCGGCCGGCTGAAGGACCAGGGAAAGCTCGCACCGGAGCACGTCTCCATCGCCAAGCTGAACAGCACGCGGGAGGCCCTGGAGATCTGCCGCACCGCCCGCACCATCCTGGGCGGCAACGGCATCTCCTACGAGTTCCCGGTCATGCGGCACATGGCCAACCTGGAGTCCGTCCTCACCTACGAGGGCACCCCCGAGATGCACACCCTGGTGATCGGCCAGGCCCTCACCGGCCTCAGCGCCTTCAGGAGCTAGTGCTCCAAGGAACACGGGACGCCGCATCCGTTCGGGATAATCCTGTTCACTTTCACGGGCGGGACTCGCCGCGCCGTTGCGACTGCCGTAACCGGCGGCAGGCCCTAAACTCTGGCGGGTGAAATGGTACGTGGACACGAGAGCGGGCCGGCGGCGGGGGCGGGCCGGGCGAGTGGCGACGGCCGTCGCGGCGGTGGCATTCGCCGTGCCGCTCGCCGGGTGCGGGCTCTTCTCGTCCGGGGTCACGATCACCGCGCCGAGCGTGATGACGGTGGCCGAGAGCACGTTCGTGCACGACACCATGCCCGGGCGGTTCACCTGCGCCGGGAAGAGGCTGACCACCCCGCCGATCACCTGGGCCGGCGCGCCGGCGGGCACCAAGTCAGTCGCGCTCGTGGTCGACGACTCGAACGCGCCGATCACGCCGTACGTGTACTGGGTGGTGTTCGACATCGGGCCCGGGACCTCGGCGCTGCTTGAAGATCAGCTGCCGCACGGGACGCGCCAGGCCCGGGGCACCCGCGGGTTCGACCACTACGACCCGCCGTGCCCAGGGACTGGCGGGCATAGCTACCGGTTCACCGTGTACGCTCTCAACACGGTACTGAACCTGCCGAACGGGACGTCTCTAGAGTCGGCATGGCAGGCGATCGCCGCCGCGACCATCGGGCGCGGCCGGCTGCCCGTAAGCGCTACGTCATGAACAGTCGCGATTCACCGGAATATTTCGTACCGAAATGTCCGGTCTTGCGGCAGTCGGTGGTGAAGTTTCGCGATTTGCGAGACAGCTCGGCATAGCGTTGGTAACAATCTTACGAACCAGTGCCGGTTAAAGGGTGCTCGCGACAACGGGGGCAGGCTCGCGTATATGGCCGCGCGTGCTTCGCTAGCGCCAATGCCAGGCCGTGCTGTGCCGGGTGGTGTGAATGTCGTTCTTGAGTCGTAAGCCTGCGCGGCCGGAAGGTCGCGGCAGCGACGCCGGGCGTGATGATGAGTACGACGATTACGACGGATACGCGCACGACGCATACCAGAACGAAGACGAGGGCTGGTCGCCGAACGAGTACTTCTCCCCCGAGGGCATCAAGGGCCGCTGGGCCGGCGAGCAGCCGGAAGGCCGCGCGGGCGGCCGGGGACGACGCGACAACGGCCGCGGCGAGGCCGGGCCGGGCTACGACGCCTACACGGACAACTACGGCGGCGCCGAGTACGGCGGCGGCCCGGGCTACGGTGCCGACGAGTTCGTGACCGGCGTCTACGACCTGCCGGACGGGGCCGACGAGGATCGCTCCGACCGGAGCCGCCGCAAGCGCAGGGACCGGGAGGACCGCGGCGAGCGAACCGGCATCCTTCGGCTGCGCCGGGACCGCGGCGAGGACATCTGGCCGGACGACGGCATCTCAGACGAGGACTACTGGGCCTCGGTCGCCGCTGACCGGCCGCTTAACGGCACCGACGCGGCGCCCGACAACATCCAGGGGGCCGGCGGCGGCAATCCCAGGCCAGGCGCGGACGGCCGGCCCCGGATGGACGCGCGGCCA
>JAWWPV010000672.1:0-4084 GCA_033854775.1 Trebonia sp. | reverse complement strand
CGTGTACGGCGCCGCGCCGAGCTGGGTGAGTAGCCCGGCGGCCGAGGCGGTCGAGATGAAGTAGCCCTCGCCGCGCTCGACCCAGCCGTCGATCAGCAATCGAGCTGCGCGCACGTGGGCCATGGTGTTCACTTGCCACGTACGTTCCCACAGCTCGTCAGCGGAATCGAGCCCGCCAAGTCCGCCGACGGCGGCGTTGGCGTGAAAGATGTCTACCGGGCCGAATGCGTCAGCAGCCCGCTCGATCAGCGCTCTTATCGTCGCCTCGGACGAGATGTCGCCGGCGAATGCCACCGCCCGGCCGGGGAACTGTGACGCGACGTTCTCGGCAGTCACCTGCACACGACGCTCGTCCAGGTCGGCGAAGACTACCTGGGCACCGTCGGCGACCAGGCGAGCCCCGACAGCCGCGCCGATTCCTCCGGCCGCACCGGTGACGACGGCGACCTTGCCCTGCACCTTCATGCGGCGGCTCGAGCCCGGCGGCCGGTGGCGGCGAGCTCGATCGCCCGCAGCAGGGCCGAATCGGTGCCCACCGTATCGATAACGACGCTCGCGCCAAGGTCGATGCCGCGTGCGCCTCCTACTACGACGGCGACGGCCCTGTCCAAGATGTTCGACATCCGCGACTCCTGAGCTCAAACGATCACGTTCCGGCGCAGTGCTGCCGGCCCGTCCAATCTGCCTGGTTCGCGGCGATCTCGATATCCGCAGTTCCAGCCCACGAAACTCGCCTGCTTGTGCCCGGGGCCCATGTAGCCCCCAGCGGGTCCTTTCGTCGGCGAACTTCGGCAGCAGGGCGTACTGCTTGATTGAGCTGCCCAGGATGCGCAGGCAGATGGAATACTTGCTGGTCGGAAGCTTGTGCCTGCCGAGGTGTTTCGGGCGCTGGAACTCTTGATTCCCGAACCGCGGGGTGTATACCACCATGCTGTCTCATGCGGAGTACTGAGTTCGACGTCGTGGTGGTGGGTGCGGGTCCGGTCGGCTTCACGTTGGCGATCGACCTGGGTCGTCGTGGTGTGCGGACACTTCTCGTGGAGAAGGATCCGAGCACCAAGCAGTGGCCGAAGATGGACCGCTCGAACGCCCGGACGATGGAGTTCTACCGCCGCCTGGGATTTGCCGACCGGGTTCGTGAGCTGGGCTATCCGGCTGATGCGTCGATGGACGTCTTCATCGTCACGCGCCTGGCCGACCCGCCGCTGATGAGGCTGCATTACCCGAGCGTGGCCGAGTGCCAGGCCAGGATCGCGGCGACTACGGACGCGTCTGAGCCGCTGGAAGCGTACCAGCTCGTCTCGCAGAACGACCTGGAGCCGCTGCTCAAGGAGATCGCCGAGTCGACCCCGAACGTCACCGTGCGGTTCGGCTGCGAGCTGGTCGATTTCAGTCAGGACCACGCCGGGGTGGACGTGCGCCTCCAGGATCTCGACGGCAGCCAGGAGGCGATCCGCGTCGGATATCTCGCCGGATGCGACGGCGGGCGCAGCACGGTGCGCAAGAAGCTGGGCATCAAACTCGAGGGCCGCGGCGGGCTGGCGGACATGCTCCAGATCACGTTCCGGTCCGAAGGGCTCTACGACGCGATCCCGATCGGCAAGGGACGGCACTACTACGTGGCCGACAAGCTCAACACGGGATTCGTAGTGCAGGGCAGCCGCAAGGACTTCACCCTTGGCGGCACGTTCCCCGACGATACCGATCTCGAGCAGGCGATCAGGGACCGGCTCGGGTTCGACACCGACATCGAGGTTCGCAACTCCACCTCGTGGAAGTTCCACCTGTTGCTGGCCGAGCGTTACCGCGAGGGACGGGTCTTCCTCGCCGGCGATGCCGTGCACCTGGTCATCCCGACCGGTGGGCTGGGCATGAACACGGGGGTCGGCGACGCGATCGACCTGTCCTGGAAGTTGGCCGGCACGATCCAGGGCTGGGGCGGCTCTGGACTGCTCGACAGCTACGAGCCCGAGCGGCGCAAGGTCGGCGCGCGCAACGTCGACGCCGCGGGCTGGGCTGCCGAGGGCATGATGATGTGGCGAGCGCTGTGGGGGCCGGAGGTCACCGACGACTCACCCGAGGGTGCGGCGAAACGCGCCGAGATGGGCCATGCCGCCGACCTGCACCACCGCCGGGTACACGAGATGATCGGCATCGAGTTTGGCTACAGCTACGCCGACTCAGAACTCATCGCCTACGAGCCTGACAACATCACCGACTGGGACACCACCATCTATACCGCCCACACTCGACCCGGTGTCCGCGTTCCCCACATCTGGCTCAGTGACGGCCGCGCCATGCAGGACGCCCTCGGCGACGACTACAACTTCGTCGACCTCACCGGCCGCTGCGACACCTCCGGGATCGAAGCCGAGTTCGCCCGGCTCGGAGCGCCGCTGCAGGTTCTGCGTATCGACGACCCGCACGTGCGCGATATCTACGGCTGTTCGCTGCTGCTCCTCCGGCCGGATCTGCACGTTTACTGGCGCGGAGACGCGCTGCCCCGCACCATCACAGAACTGGCCGAGGCCGCCACCGGGCACCAGGGTTCCTGGCGGGCTGGCGGTTAGTGCACACCCGGCTCAGTCGGCGAGGCGAATATCGGAGTAGTCACGTGGGCAAGCATTCGAGCCCGTCTCAATTCCCGGGGGTGGGCTGATGGAGACGCGTGACGGGAGCGGATTGCTCCCCGGGGCGCCGGCCCTCGACCGCACCGCGCTGGCTGAGTGGATGGACGAGCAGAAGCTCGGCGACGGCCCGCTCAGCGAGTTCGTGCCGCTGGCTGGCGGCACCCAGAACGTCATGGTGTCGTTCACCCGCGCGGGCCGGACGTACATCCTGCGGCGCGGCCCGCGTCACCTCCGCCCGCGCAGCAATCAGAACATCCTCCGCGAGATCACGCTGCTGAGCGCACTGGCAGGAACCGCCGTGCCGCACGCGCGGCTCATCGCCGCCTGCGAGGACCAGACGGTGCTGCACGGCGCGGTCTTCTACCTCATGGAGCCGGTAGCGGGGTTCAACGCGAAGGCAGCCCTGCCCGAGCCCTTCAGGAGCGCGGAACGCGACCGCTGGCAGATGGGGGCCGCCATGGTCGACGCCCTCGCCACGCTGGGCGGCGTTGACTACCGGCAGGTCGGGCTGACCGGGTTCGGCAAGCCCGAAGGCTTCCTCGAACGCCAGGTCGGGCGGTGGCTGCGCGAGCTTGAGTCGTTCTCCCGGCTGCCCGGCTACCCGGGACCCGATATCGAGGGAATCGACCAGGTCGCGTCGTGGCTGGAGGCGAACCGTCCACGCGACTGGAGGCCCGGCATCCTGCACGGGGACTACCACGTCGCCAACCTCATGTTCGCCCTCGATCGCCCGGCGGTCGCCGCTATCGTCGACTGGGAGATGTCGACCGTCGGCGATCCGCTCCTCGACCTCGGCACCATGCTCGCCATCTGGCCGGAACGTGACGGGGCCCCTGACCTGATCGGGTCGGCGCTCGCGCAGGCCGGCGGCCTGCCGAACGCGGCCGAACTCGTGGCGCGGTACGCGGCGCGCTCCGACCGGGACCTGGCCGCGATCGACTGGTACGTGGCGCTGGCCTGCTTCCGCCTCGGAATCGTCCTGGAGGGAACCCACGCCCGTGCACTGGCGGGCCAGGCCGACATGACGGTCGGGGACCAGTTGCACGACTACGCGGCAGCGCTCTTCCGCCGGGCACGGCGCGTGGCGTCCGGCGGACTGCGTGTCAGTCGGCATTCGTGATCACGAGTAGGAGCCCTAGGCATTCACAGGAGAGCATGGTGGCAGACACCAACTGGGATAGCGCACGTACTGCGGAACTGGGCCG
This sequence comes from Trebonia sp., assembly GCA_033854775.1. Lineage (GTDB taxonomy): Bacteria > Actinomycetota > Actinomycetes > Streptosporangiales > Streptosporangiaceae > Trebonia. The sequence goes on along the minus strand of JAWWPV010000672.1, from coordinate 249 downwards.
CTAGCCGCCCCTTTTCCCACGAGAAGATCTCAACGTCCTCTGATGCGCTGTCCGTCCAGGCATTGGCCGACGTCGCGTCGGATCTCAGTAGGAACCCGTTGAGTGAGAGCATCCTGTTACGCGTGCTGCCTGTCAATGTCGCATTCGCTCCTCCGCCATCAAGCGAAGTATGTACTAAAATGTCCTTGCCGGGAAGCAATAGCAACCAGAATAGTAATGATCTTAGCAGGTAAGGTGGGGTGATCATTG
>JAWWPV010000671.1:0-2817 GCA_033854775.1 Trebonia sp. | reverse complement strand
GGCCGTCGGTTTCGCGTCGTGCCTGTCCTTGTGGCGTGTTCTCGGGTGGCGCTGACCGCTGTGATCGCGGGTCATCCGGGTGCCTGGCCCCGGAAGGCCGGCCGGTTCGCCCGTTGTGCCCCGGTTTGCGGGTGCTACGGGCCGGCTGTTTCCATGATCGAGGGTCACCGGGGGCGGATATCGCCACTTTTGACCCGCAGTCCCGAAATAGTCCCGTTATAGTCGTTGGTTTGTTCTGTTTTATGGCGGTGAGACGGCGGTCTGCGGGGTGTTCCCCCGCGATGACCCGCGGTCACGGCCCGGACGGCCGGCGGCCCCCGGTGGCCCCCCACGCATGGGAGGGCTTCGCCACCCACTGCCACCCGGGGGACGCCGCGTAAACCACGGCGCCCCCGCGCTGTGGGTTGGGGTTAGAGCCCCGTGGTTGCTCTAGCAAGGCGGCCCGCAACCCGGGCCGCCTGCGCTGCGGTGCCCGGTACGGCCTTGTGGTTGCCACGGGCAGGCAGCGCGCAACCCGCGCTCCCTTAGGCCCAGCCGGTCGTTCCCATGCCGTCCTCCTCTCGACGGGACGGGACTATTGCTGCATTTGCCTCATATCCATACACATCCGTACACAACCGCACTAGACCGCGATTTCGGTCATTGCGGTCACGCGCCCTAGAGCATGCCAGCATCCGCCGCGCCCAGCACGCGGAATAGAGAAAGGTCACATTTTGGTTACAGGTAGCGATGGTGGTGGCACGTCGAGCTAACTGCAATCGCTTGCAGTGCAGGCATTTCGTCACCTCCCGTAGCGATCGCGGCAAGCATGCGCTGTCGGTCGGTAGCCGCGTTTTGACAGTGCGCACGTGAAATCTGTGACAATGTGGGGTTAGCACCGCACGTTGCGCTATCCAGCGTGGTCAGCCTGGATTGCGCGGAAAGCACCGTGCAAGCCAGGGAGGTTAGATGGATCACGCGCGTCGCGCTGTGCTTAGGCACGGTATGCCTCGCGTCCGGGAGTGGGCCGTCTGGTCGTTGCCTCGGCCGCTGCTCGCGCTGTGGTCCGTCGTGACCTGCGGGTACCTGGCGTGGACGATCGCCGGTGCAATCGATTTCCACCCCAAGCTCTCGGACATGGCGCTGTTCGCCGCCCTGCTTGCCTGCGGTGCCTTCTCGGTCGAGATGGCCCGCCGGGCCAGCGAGCCCACGGGCGTGGTGAAGGACGTCTACGCGGTCTGGGAGCTCCCGGTCGTGTTCCTGCTGCCGGGCCTGTACGCGCTGATCGTCCCGGCCATCAGGCTCGCGCTGACCCAGTGGCGGGTCCGCAGGGCCCCCGTCTACAAGCGGGTCTACACGGTCGCGGCGATCGGCATCGCCTACGGCTGCGCCCGCCTGGTGTTCCTTGGCTTGCTCCCCGCGAGCGGCGACCCGCGGGCCTACCTGTGGAGCCATACCTCGATGTGGCTGGTCGCGGCCGGCTCCGGCGCGCTGACCCAGTGGGCGATCAACCAGGGGCTGATCGCCGCCGTCTTCCGTCTCGAGAACCCGGCGGCCAGCATCAAGCACGAGCTGTTCTCCAAGGAGATGCTGCACAACGACGCGACCGAGCTGTGCGCCGCACTGCTCGTCGCCGTGGGCATGACGATCAGCCACCTCACGCTGATCATCGCGCTACCGCTCGCCACGCTGCTCCAGCGCTCCTTCCGGCACGCGCAGCTGCTCAACGAGGCGCGCGCCGACGCGAAGACGGGGCTGCTCAACGCGGCGACCTGGGAGCGTGAGGCGGGAGCGGAGATCGCCCGCGCGGTCCGCACGTCCACGCCACTCGCCGTGGCCCTGCTCGACCTAGACCGGTTCAAGCAGATCAACGACACCCACGGCCACCTGCTTGGCGATGAGGTGCTGCGCGCGATCGCGGAGACGATGACCGGCGTGCTGCGCGAGTACGACCTGGCCGGCCGGTTCGGCGGCGAGGAGTTCGTGATGCTGCTGCCGCAGACGCGCGCGACCGATGCCTTCCGCATCGCCGAGCGCGTCCGCGCGCACATCGCGCGGCTGCCGATCAGCTCGCCAACGGGCGAGCGGGTCCAGGTCACGGCCTCGATCGGGGTGGCGGCCCTGGACGCCGGGTCGAGCAGGGAGCTGACGGACCTGCTCGCCGCCGCGGACGCCGCGCTGTACCGGGCGAAGGCGTCGGGCCGTGACCAGGTGCAGATGATCAGCACCAGCCGCGGGCTGAGCGCGGTCCGCCCCAGTGACGACCCCAACGCGGACGCCGGGTTCTGGCAACCCGGCCCGCGCAGGACCGTCACCGTTGGCGCCGGTGCCGTGCTTGCCGACGAGGCCCTGCACCCCTGCGGCGGCCCGGTTCAGCTGCCGGTCGCCGTGGAAGGCGACGCGGAGGACGAGGCGGACGGGAACGAAAGCACCGCGACCACCTCGGCGCTCGCGGTGTGACACTCCGGCGCGTCCCCGGTCCGCTGCACCTGCGGCGTCGGGTACGCCTCGCAGGTCCACCCGCACCTGGCCCCATCTCGCCAGCGCCGCAACCGCGTCTTCCCCAACGCAGTGCCGGGCCGGCCGCCCGCGCCGCCGTAGCCTTGTGCCCCTCAGGGCCAGAACCGCATAGCCCTGTGTCCCCCTGGCGCACCTCTACTGGCCCGGTGGCCCCCGGAGCCGATCCGCCTTGGCCCTGTGGCCCCCCCAGGGCTACCCCGGGCGCCTACCGGCGGGTGACGGGGAAGGGGGCCGGGGGCGTTGAGCACGCTCCCGTTCGGGATGATCATGAGCATCGGCCACCGCGGACCCGGGGCCGGCCGGGGGCGGCTCGCGGCG
>JAWWPV010000670.1:0-7871 GCA_033854775.1 Trebonia sp. | reverse complement strand
GGCGGCTCAACTGGCGGCGCGAGCGGGACTGGGGGGTCGATCCCGACGAGCGTCGCGGCGTTCCCGAAGTATCCCGACCCGTCCGGCGGCAACGGAGGCGGCAACGGCCAGATCGGGCTGACCGCGAACAGCATCGCGGTGGGCAGCCCGATTGCCGCGGGCAACGGCGTGTCGAACGCTCAGATCGGCACCACCCTCGGCGCCCAGGCGTACTACGCGATGGTCAACGCGAGCGGTGGCATCTACGGCCGCAAGCTCAACCTCACCGAGATGAACACCACCTTCGACCCGAACGTGGGGCTGGGCGTGTTCACCAAGTACATCCCGCAGATGTTCGCGTTGAACGGCACCCAGTCGAACGTGGACGCGGTCGCCTACAGCCTGGTGCAGAAGTCAGGGATCCCCTGGGTCGGGGCACCGTTCGATCCCCAGTACTACGCCCTGCCCAACCAGGTCAACTACCAGCCCACCCTGCCCTACGGCGAGGCGAGCAACGCCTCCTACGGCCTGTACAAGAAGGCCAACCCGTCGATCTCGAAGGTGGCCATCATCTGGGTGAACACGTCGGGCATCCAGCCCTTCGTGAACTCCGACGTGGCCGGCTGGAACAGCGTCGGCGTCAAGGTGGTCTACAACGTCGGGATCAGCGGCACCATCGCCAACCTCACGCCGTACGTGATCCAGGCCCGCGCCAAGGGCGCCGATGTCGTCGACGCCTTCGCGGTGGACATCACCGAGGCCGGGCGGCTCGCGCAGGCCATGCAGCAGCAGGGGTGGAACCCGACACTGAAGACCAACTACGCCATCTACGACGCGTCGTGGCATCAGCTGGCGGGGGCCGGCGCGGCCGGATGGCAGACCGTCTCCACCTACGACACCCTTCCCTTCCTCGACGACGCCGCGCTCGACACGACCACCGGTGGCAAGCAGTTCCTGTACTGGACGAACAAGGTCTCCCCGTCCCAGCCGCTTGACGTCTTCACCATGGAAGGCTGGGTTCAGGCCGCCCTGTTCGTGCAGGGCCTGATCAAGGCCGGACCTAACCTCACCAGGGCGAACTTCCTGACCGCACTGAAGGCCATCCGCAACTTCGACGCGGACGGCATCATCCCCAGCACGCCGGACCCGACCGCCAAGGGCACGCTGCCCCCGCAGTACTGCAACAACGTGCAGCAGTCGACCGCAACCGGCTACGAGCAGCTGTCGCCGAAGACGGGGGCCTTCACCTGCGTCCCGCAGAAGGTCTACTCCTACCCCACCGGGTCGTGACAGAGCTGCCATGGATACGTTCCTTGTCTACCTGATCATCGGCATCGTCACCGGCGCGCTCTACTCGATCGCGGCGGCCGGGCTGGTGCTCACCTACGCCACCTCCCGGGTGTTCAACGTCGCCCACGGCGCCATCGGCATGGTCATGGCCTACCTGATGTACACGCTGTGGGTGCAGCAGGGGCTGCCCGAGTGGCTGGCGCTGGTGATCTGCGTGCTTGTGGTGGCCCCGGCCGTCGGTATCTTCCTCGACTGGGCGGTGATGCGCTGGCTCGAGCGGGCGTCGGTGGCCCAGCGACTCGTGGTGACCCTGACTTTGCTCATCCTCTGTCAGGGTCTCGCCTCGCTAATCTGGGGCCGCGGGGAGAACATCACCGAGGTCATGCCCTCGATCTTCTCCTCGGCGACGTTCTCCCCGATCAGCGGGCTCAACGTCACCTACGATCAGCTGGCCGATGTCATCGTCGCCGCGGTAGTGGCCGGCGGTCTGTGGCTGCTGCTGAAGCGCACCCGGATCGGCACGATGATGCGCGGGGTGGTCGACGACCGGGACCTGACCCAGCTGAACGGCCTCAGCCCGCGCATGGTCACCTCGCTGTCCTGGGCGATCGGCACGGCGCTGGCCGCGCTGGCCGCGATCCTGCTGGCCCCCGGTGTGTCGATGGACATCAGCACGCTCAGCCTGCTGGTCGTCTCCGCCTACGGGGCCGCGATCGTCGGCGGCCTCACCAGCCTGCCGTGGGCGTTCGTGGGTGCGATGATCCTCGGTATCGGCAGCTCGTTCATGGTCGGCTACCTGCCGCCCACGAACCTGTTCCAGAACGTCACCGACGCCGCCCCGTTTATCCTGCTCTTCGTCGTGCTGTCGCTGCGCCGGCAGAGGTACGGCGAGCAGGAGCGCATCCAGTCGTTCCGGGAGCCGCGGCCGCCGCGGCTGTGGAAGATGATCGCGATGATCGCGGCCGGGGTGGTGCTGGTCATCGTGGCGATGCCGCACATGTCCAGCGTCTACCAGCTGGTCGTCGGCAACGGGATCATCTACGCAGGCATCCTGCTCAGCCTGATCTTGGTCACCGGGATGGCCGGCCAGGTCTCGCTGGCGCAGTTCAGCTTCCTCGGCTTCGGCGACGTGATCCTCTCTCACCTGACCACCGGGGCCCACCTGCCCTACTGGGCCGCCCTGATCGTCGCGACCGTCAGCACGGGGCTGCTCGGCGCCATCGTAGCGCTGCCGGCGCTGCGGCTGCGCGGGCTGTACCTGGCGCTGTCCACTCTGGCGTTCGCGCTGCTGATGGACAACGTCTTCTTCGCCAGCTCGGCGATCTTCCCGCAGCAAGGCTCGGGGATCCCAGACCCGCCGCCGAGCATCTTCGGGCTGACGGCACGCTCCTACACCTCGGTCGCCGCGGTCGCGGTGGTCTTCGTGGGGCTTTGCGCGGCCGGCATCCTGGTGCTGCGCCAGCGGCACTTCGGCCGTGCGCTCGCGGCCCTGCGCGACGCGCCGGCGGCGGCAAGCGCGCTCGGGCTCAACGTGGTGCGCACCAAGCTGATCGTGCTCGCGCTCGCGTCGGGCATGGCGGGCCTGATGGGCTGCCTCTACGGCGGCCTGTTCCAGCAGGCACTGTCCAGCCAGTTCGTCTACCTCAACTCGCTGACAGCGCTGCTGATCCTCAGCATCTACGGCGTCACCAGCGTCAGCGGGGCGTTCGTGGGCGCGGGGTTCTACTCGCTCTTCTACCTGATGATCCCGAACTGGATCACCAATCAGAACGTCGTCAGCGCGATCCAGCCGCTTGGCATCGGCCTGGCGGTGTTCGCGCTCGCCCAGCACCCAGAGGGCGCCATCGCCCAGAACCGGGACTCTTTCGTCCGGTGGCGGGCCCGCCGGGCGGCGCGGGCAGTCACTGTCCTCGCCGACGCCGGCCTGGCCGCGATGCCGGAGGCCAGTGCCGCTATCGGCGTCGCCGAGCGAAAGGGGGGAGCGTAAATGCCCGCTCTCGCCACCGACAAAGTGACCGTCGCCTACCGTGGCCTGCTGGCGCTCAGCGAGGTCTCGCTCGAGCTCGAACAGGGCAAGATTACCGGGCTCATCGGCCCGAACGGAGCCGGCAAGTCCACCATGATCGGTGTGCTGAGCGGACTGGTCCGGCCGCGTAGCGGGCACGTCATGCTCGACGGCAGGAACATCACCAGGCTCCCGCCGCACCGGCGCGCCCGGCTGGGCATGGCCAGGACGTTCCAGCGGCTCGAGCTGTGGCAGTCGATGTCGGTCGAGGAGAACATCCTGACCGCGGCCGAGTTCGCTCACTCATGGCAGCACGGCTGGGACTCCAGGGCCGCCACCCGCGAGGCCATCGAGCTGCTCGGGCTGGCGGACGTCGCCCAGCAGGACGTCACCGAACTGTCGAGCGGCCACGGCCGGCTGGTGGAGGTTGCCCGTGCGGTCGCGCTGCGCCCCAAGGTGCTGCTGCTCGACGAGCCGTCGGCCGGCCTGAACGAGGCGGAGTCGCGGAAACTCGGCGAGACGCTGGCGCAGTTCGTCGCCGCCTCGGGAACGACGATCATGATGGTCGAGCACCACGTCGAACTCGTCTCGTCCATCTGCGCGTTCGTCTACGTGCTGGAGTTCGGGCAGCTGATCGCGTCAGGCACGCCGTCCGCGGTCCGGTCCAGCGAAGCTGTCCAGGAGGCTTACCTAGGTCGGAGGCACAATGTCCCTAGCGCTTGACCTGAACGGCATCGATGCGGCCTACGGGCCGGTGCAGGCCCTCTTCGCGCTCAACCTGCCGGTCGCCGGGGGCAAGGTGACCGCGGTGCTCGGGCCGAACGGCGCCGGGAAGACGACGTCGCTGCGGGTCGCGGCCGGCCTGCTGCCCCCGAAGAACGGCACGGTGTCGCTACGCGGCAGCGACATGACCGGCAAGGCGCCGCGGCAGATCGCGCGCAGCGGCCTGTGCCTGATCCCCGAGGGCCGTGGCACGTTTCCGTCACTCACCGTCCGCGAGAACCTGCTGCTGCAATGCTCCATCGCGCGAAAGAAGATGCCACAGGTGGAAGAGATCGCCTACGGCAGATTCCCTGTCCTCGGCCAGCGGCGGGGCCAGATCGCGGGCACGCTGTCAGGCGGCGAGCAGCACATGCTCGCGCTGAGCCGGGCACTGACCACGGACCCGCAGGTCATCCTCATCGACGAGATCTCCATGGGACTGGCGCCGATTATCGTCGAACGGCTCTTTGAGTCCGTCGCGGAGATCGCCGCCGAGGGCCGGACGATCGTCCTGGTCGAGCAGCTGGCCGAGCTCGTCCTCGAGATCGCGGACTTCGCCGCCGTCATCTCCAAGGGAACCGTGGTCACCATCGGGGAGCCGGGTGACATCCGGCACGAGCTGGAGGAGATCTACCTCGGTGCCGACGTGCGCCCCGAGCAGGGCGCCCGGGTGACCGACGACGCCAGGAGGTGGAAGACACCGACCGGCACGCTCGCCCACCGCGGCGACTGCCCGGTCGTCCTGCGCCGGCCTGACGCGCGGCCGGTGACCGCCGAAGACGAAGTCCAAGAGTGCGCCATCTGCACCGAGCGCAGCGAAACAGAAGGGCAAAATCCATGACAGACGCATCAGCCCGCAGCGGCTCCCGCTATTCGGGCAAGGTCGCGGTGGTAACCGGCGGTGCCTCGGGCATCGGCGAGGCGATCGTGCGCAGGCTTCTCGCGGAGGGCGCCTCGGTGGTGGCGGGCGACGTCAACACCGAGCGCCTGGAGGTCCTCGGCAAGGAGCTCGGCGACAAGCTCCACGGGGTCCGGGCCGACGTCCGCTCCGAGGAGGACGTAGCCAGCCTGGTCGCCGAGACGAGCCGGCTCGGGCCGCTGGACGTGGCCTTCAACGTCGCCGGCCTGGGCAAGGGCAGCGCGATCATCGAGCACAGCACCGATGACTGGAAGTTCGTCCTCGACGTCTGCCTGAACGGCGTATTCCTGGCGATGAAGCACGAGGGCAAGCTGATGACCGAGGGCGGCCGCGGCGGCGCCATCCTCAACATCTCGTCGCTCAACTCCGAGGTGCCCATGTTCGGCGGCGCGGCGTACTGCACGGCCAAGGCGGGGGTAGCCATGCTCACCAAGTGCGGCGCGCTCGAGCTGGCGGAGGCCGGCATCCGGGTGAACGCCGTCTCCCCCGGTCTCACCGACACGCCGCTGACCGCGCCGATGGCCGGCCTCCCCGGGGTCCGTGAGGCCTACAACGAGCGCATCCCGTTCAAGCGGGCGGCGAGCCCCGACGAGATCGCGGCCGCGGCGCTCTACCTCAGCAGCGACGACGCCAGCTACATCTCGGGCGTCAACCTGTTCGTCGACGGCGCCTGGGCCACCACTGGGTATCCGGACCTGCGTCCGTACATCGCCGCCGCCATGGCGGCGGCGCAGGTTGGAGGCCAGCAGTGAGCGCACGCATCGACGCGCAGGTCTTCGACCCGGCCAAGGCCAGCCAGGCGGTGCTCGACTTCAACGCGATGCTCGTCACCGGGATGTCCGGCTCCGGCTGGGTTTTCCCCCCGCCGTCCGCGCCGGCCCTGCGCGACGCGCTCGCGGCGGCCGCGGCGCCGCCGTACGTCTCGCCGGCTGGCCGCACCATCATGGTTCCCGCGGGTGACCATGAGATCCCGGTACGCATCATCCCGGCCGCGCAGCCGACGGCGGTGTTCGTGCACGTGCACGGCGGCGGCTGGACGATCGGGTCCGCGGAGGGGCAGGACGCCGCGCTCGAGCGCATCGTGGCCAGTACGGGCATGACCGTGGCGAGCGTCGACTACCGGCTCGCGCCGGAGCACCCGTACCCGGCCGGGCTCGACGACTGCGAGCGGGTAACGCGCTGGCTGATCGAGCACGCCGCGGCCGAGCTCGGCACCGGGCGGCTGCTCATCGGCGGCGAGTCGGCGGGCGCGAACCTGGCGCTGTGCACCGCGCTGCGCGTCACCCGGGACCAGCCGGACGCGCTCAGCGGGGCCGCGCTGTACTACGGCAACTACGACGTGACCATGACGCCGAGCCAGCGGCAGGCCGAGTCGGGCTTCCTGATCACCACCGGCTCGCTCGCCTGGTTCTACGACCAGTACGTCCCGGACGCCAGCCGGCGCGACGACCCGGACATCTCGCCGCTGTACGCGGACCTGCACGGCTTGCCGCCGGTCGTGCTCGCGGTCGGCACGGCCGATTCGCTCGTCGACGACACCATGTTCCTCGCCAGCAGGCTGCTGGCGGCAGGTGTGGACACCGAGCTGGTGGTGGTCCCTGGCGGCGAGCACGCCTTCGACATGGCGCCGGTGCCCGAGTGCCAGGAGGCGGTCGCCGCGGTGGACGCCTTCCTGGCCAAGCACGCAGCCGGATAGAGAGGAACAGCCGGGTCGAGCTTAGGTCTGCTTCCGGGGACCGGCCGGGCCGCGTCCGGCCCCCGGAAGACTGAGCTGAGCGCGGCTCACTGGAACCGCGCCCTCGTTCGGAAGACTGGTTTCCGGCACTGTCTTACCTGAGCCCGGTATCGGTGAAGGTGCCGTAGCCGCCCTGGAAGAAGATCAGCGGGGCCGCCTCCTGGCTGGTGTCAACGTCGAGGACCCGAACCTGGCCGAGCACGATCAGGTGATCGCCGGCATCGATCGACCGTTCATGTTCGCAGTCGATCCAGGCCAGTGCCCCGTCCAGGATGGGCGCGCCGGACGGCGCCGGGTGCCAGGCAACGCCGGCGAACTTGTCGCCGCCGGAGACGGCGAACTTACGGCTCAGATCTTCGTGGCTCGCGTGCAGGACGTTGATGCAGAAGCTGTTCGCCGCGGCGATCTTCGGCCAGCTGGTGGACGTCTTGGCGGGCAGGACGGCGACAAGCTGGGGGTCGAGCGAGACGGAGAGGAACGAGCCGACGGACAGCCCCGCTGGCTTGTCACCGGACATCGCGGTGACGATGACCACGCCGGTCGGGAAGTGCCCGAGCACCTGACGGAACCACGCCTGATCGATCTCCATGCCGGTCTTCATCTGGCAAAGCCTCCTCCGGGCTGACCGTCCGAATCCTTAGGTCCGACCTCAAGGTGGACTGATCTAGACCTAAAATACAGCCTGTGGTATGAGTGTACATAGTGTCTACTCATAGGAAATAGTCAATTTTGCTCGGCGGTCGGACACCCCCGTAGAGGTCGCTTCATGAGAAAGAAGGCCGGCATGGAGACGCGCGAACTCGGCCCGCGATACAAGTGGATCGCGCTGTCCAACACCACGCTCGGCGTGCTGATGGCGACCATCAACCAGTCGATCGTGCTGATCGCGCTGCCTGATGTGTTCCGCGGCATCGGGCTCAACCCGCTCAGCCCCGGCAATACCAGCTACCTGCTATGGATGTTCATGGGGTTCATGGTCGTCACCGCGGTGCTGGTGGTGTCTTTCGGCCGGCTGGGCGACATGTTCGGCCGGGTGCGGATGTACAACATCGGCTTCGCGGTCTTCACCCTGGCGTCCATCCTGCTGACCGTAACCTGGATGCACGGCGTGGCCGGGGCATTGTGGCTGATCATCTGGCGGATCGTGCAGGGTATCGGCGGCGCGTTCCTGTTCGCCAACT
>JAWWPV010000669.1:0-8110 GCA_033854775.1 Trebonia sp. | reverse complement strand
ACGGCGCTGCCTGCGTCCCGTTCGCGCCACCGAAGCCAAGATCGGGGCGCGCCGCCGGGTCGGGACGCGGACCGGGCCCCTGGCGGCGATCGAAGCCCGGACGCGGCACGGAACCGCCGCGCGGACCCGCACCCGGCTGGCCGGCCCCCGCCGGAACGGTCCGCAACGGACCTGGGTCAAATGGGACGCTCCCGTTACGAGTGGCGCCGTCCGGTCCCTGACCGTTTGGCCTGCCGCCACCTGGCCTGCCGCCGGGATCGGGAGCGGGCGGCTGGCGCATGGCGAAGCCGGCGCGTGGCGGCGACCCGGACTGGGTCGGGCGCTCGGGTCCGTGCGGCGGCATGCTGCTCCCTTCCCGATCAGATCTTACCTGTGGTCACGGCGGGCCACCGGGTTTGACTGGCCGGGGATGGCCACGCCGCCCGATTGGCCCCGATAGGATCATGGGCGTGAATCCGCGACTGGTACTGACGCGCCTGCGCCGTCTCGCTGGTGAGCACAAACTGTTCACCGGGGCGCTCGCGGTCGGTGTCCTGCTGCGCCTGGTGGCGAGCATCGGTTACCCGGGCGCGCTGTGGTTCGCCGGGGATTCCTACGTCTACGTCGGCGCCGCGCTCCGCCCGCAGCCGAACCTGTCCAAGGCGACCGGGTACTCGTTCTTCCTGCGCCTGCTGCTGCCGTTCCACTCCTTTACGCTCGTGACCGGCGTCCAGCATGTGATGGGTCTGCTCATCGCGGTGATGATCTACGTGCTGCTGCGGCGCAACGGGGTGTCGAAGACGTGGTCGGCCATCGCGACGCTGCCGCAGCTCCTCGACGGGTACATCATCGAGGACGAGCACCTGATCATGGCGGAGACGGTCTTCACGTTCCTGCTCATGATCGCGTTGCTGCTCCTCCTGTGGCAGCCCAGGACCCGGTGGTGGACGGCCGCGGTCGCCGGCCTGCTCGCCGGGGCCGCGGCGACCGTGCGGACCGAGGGCCTGATCATGCTCGCGGTGCTGCCGCTGTTCCTGCTGCTGCGCGGGTGGTCGTGGAAGACGCTGCGCGGCTGGGGCATCGCCATCGTCTTCACGGTGGGGGCGCTGATCCCGTTCGGCGCGTACTCGAGCTGGTTCCACGCGCGGTACAGCCAGTTCAACACCCCGGTCTACAGCACGACGCTGTCGGAGGGCTTCTACCTCTGGGGCCGGGTGTCCTCGTTCGCGGACTGCTCGGTCATCAAGCCGACCGGGCTCGAGGCCGTGGTCTGCCCCACCCAGCCGGTCGTCGACCGGGACCCGCCTGGCAACTACATCTGGCATGCGCCGTACGTGCACGCGGACATGGCCGCGATCTGCACGGTCACCACGAAGAACGGCAAGATAAGCAAGACCTGCGGCCCGGTCAGCCCCGCGGGCAACAAGGTGCTGACCGACTTCGCGATCAAGGCGATCCTGGCGCAGCCCGTTGACTACGCCAAAACGGTCGTCAAGGACGTCCTGCTGTCGTTCGGCTTCCCCCGTATCGGGTACCCGGGGTCCGGGACTACGTATTACTACAGCTTCCACGAGCACTACGTCGGCACGGACGCGCACACGGGCAAGCCCATCTCGCTGCTCCCGCCGAATAACCCCGACCACGAGTGGATCCCCGGCGGCACCGCCTACTCAGACTGGCTGAGCTACGGCCACCAGGCGCCGGGCGTGGTGCACAAGATCGCTGCGGTCCCGATCGCTGTCTACCAGCGGGTGGTGTTCACCTACGGGCCGCTGCTCGCGGTCATCTTCCTGGTTGGGCTCGGCGGCCTGTTCTCGGTGACCGGACGCCGCGGCGGCAAGGGCGCCCGGTCGGTCCTGTCGGCGGAGACGCTCAAGTCGCTGCGCCTGCACTGGAGGCCGCGCGGGACGTCGATGCTGCCCTGGATCACCGCCGTCGCCCTGCTGGTCTTCCCGATCGCGGTCGCCGACTTCGACTACCGCTACCTGGTCCCGGTCATCCCGTTCGCGGCCCTGGCGGCCGGCCTGGCGTTCGCCCCCCGCCGCACCGCGCCGGCGGCCGGGCCGGCGTCAGCCGCGGAGAGCGTCGAGTCCACGGTCCCCGACCAGGTGGCCTAGCAGCAGTCGCTGACAGGTGACCCGACGTGCGGCCGCCGGCTCCCCGGATCGCGCGATATTTCACGATAAATCGTTAGCGGCCGCGCTCCCTGGGTAGCGCGGCCGCATGGATGCGACTGAGCCGGAACGCCTCGCGGAATGCCTGCTTGCGGGACGCTACCGGCTCACCGCAATCATCGGCAAAGGCGGAATGGGCGTGGTCTGGCAGGGCCACGACGAGCTGCTCGACCGGGACGTGGCGGTGAAGGAGATCATCTGGCCCCCGCATCTCACCGAGCAGGAGCAGCAGGTGGCCTGCCGCCGCGCCACGAGGGAAGCCCAGGTGGCCGGCCGCCTTAGCCACAGAAACGTCGTCCGCATCTACGACATCGTGCAACAAGACGGTCATCCGTGCATCGTCATGGAGTTTCTTCCCTACAAGTCGCTGCGCGAGATCCTGAATGAGGAGGGCCCGCTCCCGCCCGCCCGGGCTGCCCAGATCGGGCTGGGCGTCCTCGGCGCCCTGTCCGCCGCGCACGCGGAAGGCATCCTGCACCGGGACGTGAAGCCGGCGAACATCCTGGTCGGCCCGGACGGGCGGGTGGTGCTCACCGACTTCGGCATCGCCCGCGCCGCGGACAGCCCGACGCTCACCGCGGACGGCGCGGTGCTCGGGTCGCCGTCGTACATCGCACCCGAGCGTGCCCGCGGCGGGCAGTCGGGTGCCGGAGCGCCAGGAGACCTGTGGGGACTCGGTGCCTCGCTCTACGCGGCGGTCGAGGGGCACCCGCCGTTCGAGCGCAACGGCGCCCTGGCGACCCTCACCGCCGTCGTCGCCGACGAACCGGACCAGGCCAAGCACGCGGGACCACTGGAACCGGTGATCAGCGGCCTGCTTCGGAAGGACCCGGAGCAGCGACTCGGCGCCGCCGAAGCCGAGCGACTGCTCCGCCGCGTCGCGGAGCCGCAGCCGCTGCCGATGCCGGCCCCAGTCGCAAGGCCCCGGCCCGTGGTTCCAGGGCCTTGGCCGCCCGCACCTCCCAGTCCACGGAGATCGAACCGCCTGCTGGTCACGCTGGCCGCCATGGTGGCGGCCGCGGCGGCCGTCACCGGCCTGGCCTTCGCCCTGACAAGCTCGCCGGGGCGCCAGGGCGCCTCGTCCGGCGGGAGCCCGCGTCCCGCCTCGTCCCGCGGCACCTCGGCCGCGGCGAGCCCGGCTTCATCGCCCTCGGCGGGGACGTCGCCGCCGCAGGCCCCTCCGTCGAGTCCGGCGACCGCTAGCGGCAACGGCACAGGCAGCACCGCCGGATACGGCTCCCTGCCCGCCGGCTACTACCGGTTCACGAACTCCACCGGCTTCTCGATCGGCGTCCCCAACGGCTGGCAGGTCTCCCACCAGGGCCATTACGTCTACCTAAGCGACCCGTCGGACAGCAACATCTACCTGCTCATCGACCAGTCAGACCATCCGAAGCCGGACCCGCTCGCCGACTGGGAGCAGCAGCAGGCCAACCGGGAGGGCAGTTACCCGGGCTACCGCCTGATCAGCCTGCGGTCCGTGAACTACCCGCAGGCCGAGAAGGCGGCGGACTGGGAGTTCACCTACGACAGGAACGGTGTGCTCGTGCACATCCTGAACCGGAACATCCTGGCGAATGCCAGCCATGCCTACGCGCTTTACTGGTCCACGCCGGAAAGCGACTGGAGCGCCGACTACCACTACTTCCAGGCTTTCGCCGCCACGTTCCGGCCTGCGTCAGGCGGATAGCGGTTACCCCGTGTTTGGCGCTGGCCCTGGCCTGCCGGCCAGGTTCGGCCGCACTCCGCCGGACTCATGACGGCGGACCCGCGGACCCCGCGAGCACGAACGTCGGACTGGGCACCGCGACCACCGTCACCGCACGGCGGTCGACATGGTGAGCCGCGACTATCCCGGACTTCTCGCACGCCGCGTACAGCCAGGCGCCGTCCTGGGCGATATGGCGCGGGCCGCCGCCGCCGGCGGGCCATGATCTCTCCCACCGCGGGTGGTGGGGGTCGGTCAGGTCGAAGGCGACGATGGTATCGGCACCTCGATGCGACGCATACAGGCGGCGGCCGTCGTCCGAGAGCTCAAGCGCGGCGGCCGCGTTGCCTTGCGGCAGCGGGTGGCCGGACGCCAGCTGACTGCGGGCCACGCCCGGCTGGCCGCCCGGCCAGTCCACCGTGATGAGTTGCCCGCTTAGTTCCCCGAGGACGTAGGCCACCCGGCCGTCGCGGGCGAAGACGACCTGACGCGGGCCGGACCCCGGCGGCAGCCCGACCGGCGGCAGTTCCCGGCCGAACGTGCCGCTCTCAGCATTGAACTCGACCCGGCGTACGCAGTCGCTGCCGAGGTCGGCGATGGCCAGCTCAGTTGTCCCTGGCACAGCCGCGACCATGTGGGGGTGGGGCGAGGCCTGGCGGACCGGGTCGGCCCCCTTGCCGCTGAACCGGACGACGGCCGTCCGTGGCCCGAGCGTGCCGTCCGCGCCGATCGGGTGCGCCGAGACGTTGGCGCCGGAATAGTTGGCGGAAAGCAGCCACCGTCCGGACGGGTGCACCAGCAGATGACACGGGTCCGCGCCGCCGCTGGAGCGGCTGCTGACCTCGGCGAGACGGGACTCGCCGTCCCAGCGGAAGCTATGCACGGCGCCGGCGGCCTGCTCCGCCACGGCGAACAGGGTGCAGCCGTCGGCGGACGCGGCGAGCGCGGTCGGCGAGCGCGTGTGAACCGCCGTGCCTACCGCACGCAATGTGCCGGCTCTGCGGTCGTGTTCCACGAGCGTGATGCCTGGTCCGCTGCCTCGCGGCGGGCCGTAGCTGCCAACCAGCAGGCGTCTAACGTCCGGCGTCATCACCTGAGGACCTTACCGGCCGCTGCGGGCGCGCGCCGCACCGGGCCGGGAGCGGCCGGCTGGCTACCGGCCGGCCGCTTTCCTCACGGGCTGGCGCCCATGCGGTCCATCAGGGATGACCCTGAGATCCCGTGGGCGTCGCAGAACTGGTCCAGTGTCTTGCTGTCGACCGGGTCGGGAAGCGTCGTCTCGGCCAGGTCGGCGATCTCGCGCATCCCGGTGTTGCGGAGCACCTGGACAACGTGCTGACGGGAAAGCTCCATACAGACCACCTTCATTCAGAGAAGGCCCCGCCCTACATCCCGGACAACCAGCACGCGGGGAAGATGCTTCCCGCGCGGCGCCGTTATCACTCAGATTCGCGCGGCCGATCGAGGGCCCGGGCACTCGCTTGCGGGTCGACGGGCTGGTCGTGGCGCGACCGCAAATATCCGAAAATCCGCCAACGTATACTGATCGGGAATCTCCGAGGGAGCAACGGCGTGTGGCGATGACTGACCGGCATGGGGTGGCGGGCAATTCACCAGATGACGGGCAGGACAGCGGGCGCGAGCGGGTGAGCAGGGCGGCATATGAACTGTTCAGCCGTGAGGGTGTCAGGACCGTCGGCGTCGACGCGGTCATTGCCAGGGCCGGCACCGCGAAGATGACCCTTTACCGGAATTTCCCGTCCAAGGATGACCTGATCCTCGATTTCCTGCGACGCCGCGAGCAACTCTGGACGCGGGACTGGCTAGAGGCCGAGAGCCAGCGGCGGGGCGGGACACCCCGTGACCGGCTGCTCGCGATATTCGATGTGTTCTCTGAGTGGTTCAGCCGCCCCGACTTCGAGGGCTGCTCATTCCTCACCACGATGATCGAGGTTAACGACAGGGAGCATCCGGTCCATCAGGCGGCCGTCGGGCATCTCGCTAATATCCGCGGCTATATCGAGAGTCTTGCCGCCGACGCCGGAATCCGCGATGCCGATGCGTTCGCGCGGAAATGGCATATTCTCATGAAGGGGTCCATCATGGCCGCTCATGAGGGCGACACGGCGGCCGCGGCCCGTGCCAGGGAGCTCGGCGAGCTCCTGCTGAAAGAGCACGGCGTGTAAGGGACGGCGCAAAACACTGGCTAACGTGTGACGGTGTGCCCGTTCTATACGCGACGGGCACACCGTCACACCGCCGGGTCAGCTGATGCCGAGTTTCTCCGCGGCCAGCCGGGTGCCCGCGACCCGGTTCGTGATCTTCTGCCACGCGGTCTCACGGGCAAAGTCCGGCGAGCCGTGGCTCGGTTTCTCGTCGATGCTGAATGGCGAGAAGCCGCAGTCATCCGTGGCGCCGAGCTGCTCCCCGGGGATGAAGTTGGCCGCCCGCACTAGGGCGTCCCTGACCTCTTCTGGGCTTTCGACCCGCGGGTTCAGCGGGTTGATCACCCCGATGTAGGCCATCTGGGCCACGCCGTTGGCGTCGGAGCGCAGGTTCTCCCCGATGAGCTGGTAGACCCTGTCCTTGTCCCGCTCGCTGGCGAGCTGGATGAGGAAGTAGCCCGCATTGATGCCGAACATGGACGGCAGCAGGTCGCTGTAGGGGACATCGGCGCTGTGCACCGAGTCCCGGTCGCCGCCGGGGCAGGTGTGCAGGCCGATGCTGGCCCGCTCCGCGGCGGTGAACCGGTCGAGGACCCGGTTGTTCAGCTCGATGAAGTGCGGCAGCATGTTCCGCCCGGTCCAGGGATTGCGCGAGTCATTCCGGGTGGCCAGCCGGCCTTCCGTGAAGTCGATGGACACCCGCGCCGCGCCCGCCGCGAAGGCCTGCCTGATGTCCTTCTCGCACTCCGCCACCAGGTCTTCCTCGAACGCCTCGCGCGAGTAGCCGGGTAGCTCCTCGTCCAGGGGGTACAGCAGGGCGAGCATGGACGGCGCGATGACCGCCTGCTTCACCGGCTTGTGCGCCATCGTGATGGACTTCCTCAGCGTGTCCGCGGCGTAGGTCTTGTACCGGAACGGGCCCTCGGTCAGCCTCGGCAGCTGCCGGCGGTGGCCATCGGCGAAGATCGCGAAGTACTGGCCGCCCGTCCCGGACAGGTGGTCGGCCAGGCCCGTGCCGGCCAGGGTGTCAGCGATCGCGTACGTCGCGAAGCTCGACCAGCGCTGCTCGCCGTCGGAGATGATCGGCGCCCCGGCCGCCTCCTGGTGCTCGATCGAGTCACTGACCGCCTTGTCCTGCTCGGACTCGAGCTGATCGCGGCTGATCTCCCCGGCGTCGTACCGGGCGTAGGCCTGCTGCAGCCAGCTCGGGCGGGGCAGTGAGCCAACCGGCTCGGTGGGGATTCCGGTGGCTGTCCTCGGGTCGTAGTCAGTCATGGCGTTTGGTCCTCCTATGCTCGTCTTCGAGCGCGGCACGGCGCAGCACGGGACGAATCCAGGCATCACCCGGCAGAACCTAAGCCCGTTCGGCGCATTGTGCCGTGCAATGAGAGAGACCGGCCTGTCTCATACGGTTAGCAGGAGCATAGGCCCGCTACCGAAGGCGGTCAACGGAAAGTTACGCCGGTGCGTCACCGGGTTTCCAACCGGGCGGGACGGCCGCCGGGACCCGGGTCACAGGCCGGTGCTCGACCAGTTGATCGTCTCCGGCGTGACCAGCGGCGTCCCGACCTCCACCTGGAGGTTCTCGTGCGACCCCAGGGGCACGTCACGCGGGTTGCCCTTGAACACCTGCCCGTTCACGATCACGGTCACCTTCCCCTGGGCCGGGCCGACCTGGCCGGGTCCCAGCGGCTGTCCCCACTCGTCGAAGAACTCGCCGAGCGTGTAGGTCCGCTGCACCGGCGACTCGATGTGGATGATCCCGTCGGCCGCGTGCGTGTGCAGCCAGTAGAAGCAGCTACCCGAGGTGACGAACGGGCCCCCCTGCGTCTGCTGCGCCACCGCGTCAGGGATGCCGATCCCCGCGGGTACCTGGCGCTGCTGCCCGTTCACGAAGATCGTCAGGTGCGTGTGAATGTGGAACACCGTCTGCTCGCTGCTGTTACAGCTGATCCCGTCAATGGCCTGCCCGGCGGTCGCGGCCGACGTCCCGGCCAGCGCGGGCGCGGACGGGATCGGCACGTTCTCCGGCCCGGCCGACCCCGGTGCGGGCGCCGCCGTCAGCGTGCCAAGCGACGACAGCG
>JAWWPV010000668.1:0-4423 GCA_033854775.1 Trebonia sp. | reverse complement strand
CGCAGGGACCCGGGACGACGGGGACGGATCAGGTTCGGGGGATCTCCCCGAGTTCGGCCTCTTAGGTCACGTGCGCCGGGTTAACGTCCGCCGGGTTCACTTCCTCGCCTCCGCCTTCCACGTCGAGGCGCGGGAGTACCCGGTCGAGGGCGGCGGGGATGCGCCAGTTGGCCTTGCCGAGCAGGTGCATCACCGCCGGGACGAGGATGGTGCGGACGATGAGGGCGTCGGCGACCACGGCCGCCGCCATGCCGAGGCCGATTATCTTGATGGTGCGGTCGGTGGTGAGGGTGAAGGAGAAGAAGACGACGGTCATGATCGCCGCCGCGGCGGTGATGATGCGGCCGGTAGTCGCCTGGCCCGTGATCACCGCCAGCGTGTTGTCGCGCCGCCTGAGCCATTCCTCCTGGATCCTGCTGACCAGGAACACCTGGTAGTCGGTGGTCAGGCCGAAGAGGACGGCGAACATGAGGATGGGGATGAACGGGCTAATCGGCCCGGTGTTGGTCACGCCGACGAGGCTCTTGAGCCAGCCCCACTGGAAGACCGCCGTGATCACCCCGAAGGCCGCCGCGGCCGACAGCAGGTTCATGACCGCCGCGGCGGCGGGGATGGCCAGGCTGCGGAACACGATCATCAGCAGGATGAAGGACAGTGCCACCACCATGCCGACGAACAGCGGCAGCTTGGATGACAGCTGGGCCGCCACGTCGTTGCCCTGGGCCGTCGCGCCGCCGACCAGTACCTGAAGGTGCTGCCCGCCCACGCTGGCCGGTATGACGTTGCCGCGCAGGTTGTTGATCAAGTTGGTGGTCGACTGGTCTTGGGGGCTGCCGACCGGGTACACCTCGGCCAGCGCGACGGCGGGGTGCCCCGGTCCCGCGGGGAAGAACTCCGGGCCGACCGCGGTGACCACGCCAGGTGTGTGATCAGCGGCCGTGACCACGGCGTCGAAGGTCGCCTTGTCGGCCTGGCTGTGCAGGGGCGCCACGAGCTGGAGCGGGCCGCTGAAGCCTGGCCCGAACCCGTGCACGAGCATCTCGTAGCCAAGGTAGGTGGTTGTCGAGGTACTGGTGGGGTCGACGCTGTAGTCGGCGGTGCCCTGCCGCATCGACAGGTACGGGACGCCGAGCGCCACCATGACGCCGAGGGCGGCAATGCTGAAGACGAGCCGTCTCCGCTGCACGAGCGACGCCCAGCGGGCCCAGCCGCGGGACGCTTCGCTGAAGTTGGTCTCGCCCCGGTCCAGGGCGCGGCGCTGCTTGCGGGTGAGGATGCGCTTGCCGGTCAGGCCGGCCAGCGCGGGCAGCAGCGTCAGCGCCCCGGCGAGAACGAATGCGACGGTGATCGCGGCCGCGATCGCCGCGCCGGACAGGGTGCCGACGCCGACGGTGAGGATGCCGAGCAGGGCCACGCAGACGGTCAGGCCCGCGAAGAGCACCGCCCGGCCGGCGGTGCCGCCCGCGGCGGTGACCGCGTCTACGACAGAAAGCCCGCGGCGCATCCCGGTGCGGGTGCGCGTGAGGATAAACAGCGAATAGTCGATGCCGACCCCGAGCCCGATGAGGATGCACAGCTGGGAGGTGAAGTTGGCCATGCTGAGCGAGTTGGACAGCATGTTGACCACTGACAGCCCCGCGACCAGGGCGACGGCCGTGCCCAGCAGGGGCAGCAGCGCGGGCAGGATCGCGCCGAAGAACAGCAGCAGCACGACAAGAGCCGCGGCTACCCCGATGAAGGTGCTCGAGGATGAGGTCGGGTTGGTCGACGCGGCGACGTTACCGACGACGTCGACCTGGAGGCCAGCCGAGTTCGGCGCGCGGGCCGTGTTAACGAACTGGGTCGCCTCGGCGGCCGGGACGCTGTTGGAATCCACGCTAAAGTTCACGGTGGCGAAGGCGACGGTCTTGTTCGCGCTGACCTGCTTGGCGCCCGCCGGGCCGTAGGGCGAGGTCACGCTCGAGACGTAGCGCAGGTGCGACACCTGGCCGAGCATGCCCGTGATCCGCGACTCCACGGCCGGGCTGTCCACCGTTCCGGTCTTCGCCTGGAACACGATCTGCTCGGTGTCCCCGGCCTGGCCGGGCACCGCCTGCTGGAGCAGGCTCGCGGCGGCTGCGCTTGGCGTGCCGGTCAGCGTGGTGCTCGTGGCGTAGTTGCTTCCGCTGGCCGAGCTGCCCAGGAAGGTGGCGGCCAGCACAAGCAGCCATAGCCCGACCACCACCAGGCGGTGCGCAGCGCACCATCGGGCGACGACGTGCATCGGTTTTCCCCTTACTGGCCCCCGCCTGCCGGAGACCTCCCAGCCAGCTTGGCGGCGCGGTGGCCTCGGCCTCGTCGGCCGTCAGCACCCTTTAGCCGGCCGGGCCTGGTGCTGCGGAAGTAGTGCTGCCGGCGGATGCGCGACGGCCGCGCCGCGCCTACCCTCAGTTGCATGAGCACGTCGAGGGACCTCGTCGCCGCAGGCAGGGCCGCTTTGCGGGCGCTGCCGCGGGCCGCCGACATCGACGTCATCCTCGCCCTAGCTGCCTTCGCGGCGCTGCTCACCGACCCGCTCCTGCTGCACAAGGTGACCGGGCTGACGCCGGTCATCGTGATCTTGTCCGCCCTGGCCGCCGTGCCGATGGTGGCCCGCAGGCGGTACCCGCTCGCCGTCCTGGCCGCCGAGGTGCCGCTGCTGCTAGCGTGCCTGGCCGTGGCGCACCCGAACCGGGCCGCGGTCGGCATCACCATGCTGCTGGTGTTCACCGTCGGGCTGGAGGGCGGCCGGGCCAGATCGCTGCTTGTCGGCGCCGTCATGGCGCTGCTCGTCGCCGTCGCGGTGGTGCTCACCGGCAAGCGAGAAGGCCCGGTCGACTTCGTCGCGTATATGTCGCTGGTGCTCGGGGCGCTGCTGGCCGGGGAGACGCTGCGAGCTCGCCAGGCCCTGCAACGGGCGCTCGCCGAGGAAGCCGTCCGCGCCGGCGAGGCGGCGGCGCAGCACCGCTTCGACGCCGAGCGGCTGGCGCTGGCGCACGAGTTGCACGATGTCGTCGGGCACACGCTGGTGGCCATCAACGTGCGGGCCGCCGCCGCCGCGCGCCGGGCGCGCAAGGGCGGCGCGGCCGACGGGACCGGCGCGCTCGACGAGATCGCGTCCGTCTCGGCCGAGGCGCTCGACGAACTGCGGACCACGCTGAAGGCGCTGCGCTCCGCGCAGGACGGTCCGGCCCCGCTGCACCCGGTTCCGGACCTGGCCGGCCTGAGCAGCCTCATCGCCGGCGTGGAAGAGGCGGGGCTTTCCGTCCAGCTCGAAATGGCGGGCACCCCGGCCGACCTCCCCCCGGCCGTCGGGCACGCCGGCTACCGCATCATCCAGGAGGGCCTTACCAACGTGCTGCGCCACTCCACGGCCCGCCAGGCGCTGGTCCGGGTCGAGGCGGGCCACCGCAGCGTGCTCATCGAGGTGCTCGACAAGGGAGAGCCGCACCCGTCCGCCGACCTCGCCGTCGGCCAGGCGGCCGGCCACGGGGTTGCGGGAATGCGGGAACGCGCCGCCGCGCTCGGCGGCAATTGCGAGGCCGGGCCGGCCGACGGGACCGGCTGGCGGGTCCGCGCCGAGATCCCCGTCGCGGGAGCCAGCGAGTGAGCGGCGGGACGGGGCACATCAGCGTCCTCGTCGCCGATGATCATTCCCTGGTCCGGGCGGGGTTCCGCTCCATCCTGGGCGACGAGGAGGACATCGACGTCGTCGGCGACGCCAAGGACGGCGGGGAAGCCGTCGAGGCGGCGGTCAGGGAACGGCCCGACGTCGTGCTCATGGACATCCGGATGCCTGGCATGGACGGCCTTGAGGCAACCAGGCGCATCACCGCTGACCCCCGGCTCGGCGACACTAAGGTCATCGTTCTCACCACGTTCGACCTCGATGAGTACGTCTTCGGTGCGCTCAAGGCGGGGGCCAGCGGCTTCCTGCTCAAGGGAGTGGAGCCCCAGGCGCTGATCGACGCGGTCCGTACGGTGGCCGGCGGCGAAGCGCTGCTTGAGCCGAGCGTGACCCGGCGGCTGATCGAGGCCTATGTCAAGGCGCAGCAGGCACCGCCACCGCCTGCCGCGCCGGGCTTCGCGCTGCCTTCCTCGCTCACCGCCCGCGAGGTGGAGATACTGCGACTCATCGCCGCCGGCTTGACCAACGGCGAAATCGCCGAGCGCCTCTTCATCAGCCCGCTGACTTGCAAATCCCACGTCTCGCGCATCCTGACGAAGCTGGCAGCCAGGGATCGCATCCAACTGGTCGTCCTCGCCTACGAAAGCCGTCTCGTCATCCCCGGTGGCGGAGTCGCGTTATAGGATTCCGGCCCCTTCCCGTGCCGGGCGTGGCCGTAACGTGGAAACTCCGCGTTACGTGGAGCTTCCGCACGTCCTACGCGTGCCTTATTTCCAC
>JAWWPV010000667.1:0-5059 GCA_033854775.1 Trebonia sp. | reverse complement strand
CAGAGTTGCTATCAGGGACTTGCCTGTTGCGCTGAGTGGTGGCATGGTTACGTCTTGTGATGTCAAAGTGGTTCATCCAGACCATAAGAGACATCAGTGGCACGCGCGAGGATCAAACGCTGGATCGCTGTCATCGGTCCACGGAGGAGAGGCCGCACAAATGTCAGCTCGTACGCCAGAGGCCGAGCCCCTGCTGACGCCGGCAGAGGTGGCGACGATGTTCCGCGTCGACCCCAAGACCGTCACCCGCTGGGCGAAGGCTGGGAAGTTGACGTCAATCCGGACGCTGGGAGGACATCGGCGCTACCGCGAGGCCGAGGTCCGCGCTCTGCTGGGGGGGATCCCGCAGCAGCGGTCGGAGTAACTCGAAATCACCCCGATCGGGGATCGGCGCGCCTGAGGGATCGTCGATGGCCGCCGTACAAGGGGGGCGCACCGGTCGGCTGCGGTCAGCCGTGGTCGGTCGCGTGACGTTGACCGCGATGTGGCGGAGCCACCGTCACGTGCGGACGGTCGGGGGCTTTCTACTGAAGTTCTGTCGGCCCCGTTCCCAAACGGGGTCGTGTAGGGGGGTTCTACGGACTCCGCGCGGGTCGTCTCCGGCCTGGAGGGGCCATCGTTCCGATGAGGATCGACGGCCGCTTCGGACTGGAGACGACTCACGCTGTAGGTACGGATGCCCTGCCCGCAACCGGGCGGGGCATCCGTATCGCCGAAAGCCGCCCGAAACACTCGCATCACGCAGAGCGGGCGTCGCACGCGCCCAAAAACCGCCGGACACGCCCAAAGGGCGTAGACGCGCCCGACACGCCGCCCCACCGAGCGCTTGAACGCCTCACGACACGCCCGGAAGCGGCGAGGTGCGGAAATGTTCCCCTCGCGGGTAGGCCGCCAGCGACACGCCGAGCGTCGCACCAGGCGGCGCCAGTGCGCGAGCCGCGACGAGGCAGCCGAGTCCGTGCGTCTTGCGGGTGGCTTGAGATGGTGACACGTCGGCTTTCGCTAGGAACGGTCCCCGTCGGCGATGCGGGCCAGTAGGGCCGCTACCTCCGGGTCATGCCGGGCGGCGACGTCCAGCAGGACCACGTGGTGATCCACCAGGAGGCGTTCGAGCGCCTCGCGGGCCAGATCGCGGTGTTCCAGCCAGTCGAGGCCCGCCGTCTCCACCGAGGCCATCCACGATCGCAGCGTTATGCGCAGGACCGGGCCCGGGGCCTCGACGCCGATCGAGGTGATGATGTGGTTCATCACCAGACCGCGGATCCCATCCAGGACCTCGCCGACCTCGCCCGAACGGTAGGCCGGTCCGCCCCGCAGCAGGGCCACGAAACCGGCCGCGTGATCCTCGACGAAGTCGAAGTATCGATGCAGCGAGACGGCCAGGCGCTCCAGTGGCTTGCCCTCCGCCGGTGGCCGCAGCAGGTCGTCGAGTTGCTTGGCGGCGCTGTGCAGGGCGGCGAGGTAAAGCTCCTGCTTACCACCGAAGTAGTGATAAACGAGCGCACGTGACGCGCCGGCGGCGTCGGCCACGTCGTCGATCGAGATGTCCTCGGGTGGCCGGTCGCTGAAAAGCTGCAGTGCGGCGGCGATCAGCTCGTCGCGGCGTTCGTCGACGCTGAGCCGCCGCCTGCTCGGGCGGCTGTCGGATGAACGTCCAACGGCCTGCGCAGGCTCATTCTCGTTCACGGCTCCATCACGCACGCTGGCAGCGTATCCGAGCCCGCGTCCAATACAGGGCCGTCCATGCCAGGTCAGAGATGGAAAGACGCCTCATACGCCACTCATACGCCACGAAGTGACCATGCCCGAAAGTCCAGTCCTGGTCGCCCGTTACGCACTGTTACAGCCGCCAAGGGTGTTGTGGGGGCATCATGGCATCCCTTGCGGCGGTCCGTCTGTCTCTGCCCGGATTCAGTGGGGCCCCGGGGACACAGGAGAGTCATGGCAGCAGAGGACCGACGCCGGGAGAAGGTCGTGGCGGCAAAGCCCACCATTCGCAACGTGGCAGAGCGGGCAGGCGTGTCCAAGTCGCTGGTCTCGCTCGTCATGCGCGGATCCCCGCATGTCAGCGAGCAGCGCCGGCAGGCCGTGCTCAAGGCCGCCAGAGAGCTGGGCTACCGGCCCAACGCGGTCGCGCGCAGCCTGGTCGAAGGGCGTACGCGCCTCATCGGCGCGCTGGTCGCCGACCTGCACAACCCCTTCTTCGCCGAGTTCCTCGACGGGTTGCAGGAGAGCCTGCACGGCGAGGGGTTGCGCATGCTCGTCGGCAGCGGCCGCTGGGATCCGCACTTCGAGGCGGAGGCGGTCGAGGCGTTCCTGGAGATGCGGGTCGACGGGCTCGTACTCCTCAGCGTCGTGCCCGACTCGCTCAAGGAGGCGTCCAAGAGCGTCCCCGTGGTCGTCGTCGGTGAGCGTGACGTCGAGGGCGTCGACATCGTGGTGGATGACGACGAGCTCGGCGCGCGGCTGGCCGTCGACCATCTCGTCGGGCTCGGGCACGACCGGATCGCCCACATCGAGGGCGCGCCCTCGACCACCGCGCACTATCGGCGGTCCGGGTACGAGTCGGCGATGCGACGTCATCGGCTCGAGGACCGGATCGTCGTGGAGCCCGGCGACTTCACCGAGGAGGGCGGCTACCGCGCCGCGCGCAAGCTGCTGGCCCGCGACCCGCGCCCAACCGCGATCTTCGCCCCGAACGACCTGGTCGCCACCGGGGTGCTGTCCGCCGCGGACGAGCTCGGCCTGCACGTGCCCGACGACGTCTCGATCGTCGGTTACGACAACACCTACCTCGCCGCCATCCGGCACGTCTCGTTGACGAGCGTGGACCAGCCGCGCCGCGACATGGGCCGCGTCGCCGCCGAACGCCTGTGCGCCCGCATCGAGGACCCTCTGCGGGAGCCGCTGCAGACACTCGTCGTACCGCACCTGGTGATCCGGGCGACCACCGGTCCGGTGGCCGGGGGAAGCGCTTAGCGACGAGGGAGCTACCGAACACCCGCTGGGTCGAGAGAAGGTCGATCTTCCGCCCCATCAGGTAACGGGCTGCTCAAAACTCATGCGATCGACCTGACGAAAGCCGCCCCTGGCGCGTTAATGGTCTCACTGCACCAGCCGTTCGGCGGGTGGGGGCTGATCGCGTCACCGGCCGCACGAGGGGAAACGTCGCGGCCGGGCGCCAGGGGCTCCGCCGGGTGGTCACGGATTGGATCATGTTCACTCAGGGGGGTTATTTCGTGCGTGATCCGGAGTTGGTGTCGTGCGCGCAGCGCGCGGCCAGTGAGTTGGAGCATGCGTGGTCGCGCTGGCGGCACACGCGTGGGTTGGCCGAACAGGTCTCGGAGTCCGTCGCCAGCTACGTGGCCCACTCGATCGACCATCCGTGGGGACGTCCCCGCGTGGTGCTGGGTCTGGACGCGGACGAGGCCCGTGCCCTCGCCGCTCTGCTGGGCAAGGAGGAGACGGCCCGGACCTGAGTCCTCGTCACTTGAGCCGGACTCGTCGTGAGGCTCTGAGGCTCTGAGGCTGTGCGGACGGGGGGTGAGTCCCGCCCGCACGGTCTCCGGCAGGCGTCTCCGGCAGACCATCCAGGACAGTGGCCGACCGGCTGTTTTAGGCCGACTTGGTTTGACGCGCGGCTGACCGCGTGCACACTGGCTAGGTTGGTAACAAGCAAGTCACGGGGGGTTCGGTCGTGCGGAGTGACCGGTTGTCGGCCGGGTTCAGGTCCTCGGTGGTGTACGCCGCCATCATGGCGACCTCGCTCGGCGCACTGAGCGCCTGTGGTGGTGGTTCCGCGAAATCCGCCGGTGGCCAGGTGGCGGCGGCGTCCGCCGGCGCGCCCGCGGACACGGGCAAGCAGGCCAAGCCGCTCGCCGGCAAGGTCATCGCGCTCGATCCCGGGCACAACGGCGGCAACGCCGCCCATCCCGAGATCATCAACAAGCCGGTGTACATCATCACCGGTTATAAGGAATGCGACACCACGGGAACCGAGACCGATGCGGGCTACTCCGAGCATGCGTTCAACTGGGACGTCTCCAACCGGCTGAAGACGATCCTGGAGAGCCGGGGCGCGAAGGTCGTGCTCACCCGGCACAACGACACCGGAGTGGGCCCGTGCATCAACCAGCGGGCCGCGGTCGGTAATCGGGCCAAGGCCGATGCCGCACTGTCGGTGCACGCCGACGGGGCGGCCAGGAGCGGCCACGGCTTCCACATCATCGAACCCGCCCCGATCAAGGGCCACACGGACAAGACCGTGAAGTCTTCGAACCGGCTGGCGCTGGCCCTGCGGGCCGCCTATCTCAAGGGCACCCAGATCCCGTACTCCACCTACGCCGGCAAGAATGCCCTCGACGTCCGGAACGACCTGGGCGGGCTCAACCTGTCGACGGTGCCCAAGGTCTTCATCGAGACCGGAAACATGCAGAACCCGGGTGACGCGGCCAAGCTGAGCGACGCGAACTTCCGCCAGCGCATCGCCCAGTCCCTCGCCGACGGTTTCTCCGCCTACTTCTCCTAAGCCACTCTCGTCCACAGCCTGTGGATAACCGCCGGTCTGCTGGTCGGTCCGTACCTCTGTGCAGAGACGGCAGGATGGTCGGGTGGACGACGCCGTGAAGCGAGTACGGGAAGCCTTCGACCGGGCGGGATACACGGTCGCGGGGGTACGGGAACTGCTCGGGCCGGTGGCCGGTGCGGCGCTGGCCCGCGACGAGATCGTCCCGGCGCTGCGGGCGACCGGCGGCCGTTCAGCGCTGGAGACCCTGACCAGGCTGTTCTGGCTGCAGGTTCCGGTGCCGGAAGGCGATCTGGCCGACGCGGCGTGCGCCGACGACCTGCTCGCGGCGGGGCTGGCCGAGCGCTCGGGCGGCGAACTCCGGGCCATCCTGCACGTCGAACCGCTGGAGAGCCCGCAGGACGCCGGCCACCCCGGCCGGCATCTGGGGTACGTCGTCTCCGACCTCAAGGTACGGCCCGGATCCGCGAACTCCCTGTCACCCGATCATGTCGTCGGGGCCGGTGGGGCCTCCGCCAATCTGGCCCAGCTCGT
>JAWWPV010000666.1:0-5203 GCA_033854775.1 Trebonia sp. | reverse complement strand
GGGACATCAGGGCGACGATCTTCGCCTTGCAGTCCCGCGGCCGGGCCAGCGTGCCCCGGCTGCGGGCCGACATCGTGGCGCTCGCCGACGAGATGGCGGAGATGCTCGGGTTCGCGCCCGCGGTGCGGCTCGGCAGCCGGCTCGACTCGCGCGCCAGCGGCGAGCTCGCCGAGCAGGTGCTCGCCGTGCTGCGCGAGGCGCTGTCCAACGCGGCGCGGCACTCGGGGGCCAACCGCGTCGACGTCATGGTGGACGCGGACGCCGGGGTGCTGACGGTGCTCGTCAGGGACAACGGTCGCGGCATTCAGCAGACGGGCAGGCGCAGCGGGCTCGCGAACATAGCCGACCGGGCCGAGCAACTGGGCGGGCAGCTGCGCGTATCGGCCGCCGACGGCGGCGGGAGCGAGCTGGAATGGAAGGTCCCCCTGCCTCAGGAGGCGCCGGCCGCGACGGATGACGACCCGCGCCAGGAACCACAGGGCAAGTACCCGTTGTCGTTACCTGGGGGCATCGCCGAAGACGCGCGCCGCGTAGACGGCCGCCTGCGTGCGGCGCTCCATGCCCAGCTTGACGAACAAACCGGAGATGTAGTTCTTGACCGTCTTCTCGGCGAGGAAGAGGCGCTCCCCGATCTGCCGGTTGGTCATTCCTTCCCCGATCAGCTCAAGGATCCGCCTCTCCTGCGGTGCCAGCCCCGCCAGCGGGTCCTGCTTGGCCGTCTGCCCGCGCAGCCGCGCCATCAGCTGGCCGGCCGCCCGCGAGTCGAGCATCGACTCCCCGGTCGCGACCGTGCGCACCGCGCCCACCAGGTCGGTGCCGCGGATCTGCTTGAGCACGTAGCCCGCCGCGCCGGCCATGACCGCGTCCATGAGCGCGTCGTCGTCGGCAAAGGAAGTGAGCATCAGGCAGGCAACCTCGGGCATCCGGGAGCGGATCTCACGGCAGACGGTCACGCCGTCCCCGTCCGGCAGCCGGACGTCGAGCACCGCCACGTCCGGTCGCAGCGCGGGGATCCTGGCGAGCGCCGAGGAGGCAGTGCCCGCCTCGCCGATCACCTTGATGTCACCCTCGGCCTCAAGCATGTCGCGCACGCCCCGCCTGACGATCTCGTGGTCGTCGAGCAGGAACACCTTGATCGGCTCGTCGCGGCCGTTTTCGCTACCAGCGGTTCTCACGGGCTCTCTCGATCCTCAGCTGTCTTAGTAAGACGTTATGCGTCCTGTCTTGCCGACGCTACGGACCAACGTCCCGGATCGTTAGAGTGCGCGGTAGTCTCGGCGCATGGCGCATGGCACCGGCGCGCTGCCGCAATTCATCCCCAGCCCGCCGATCAACAGCTTTCACATCGGCCCGCTGGACGTCCACTTCTATGCCCTCGGGTACATCATCGGGATCGCGCTGGCGATCTGGATCACCCGGCGGCGCTGGCGCGCGCTCGGCGGCGACGCTGACCTCGTCAACGACATCGCGCTGTGGGTGGTGCCCGCTGGCATCATCGGCGGCAGGATCTACTTCGACATCACCACGCCGGCCGACATCCCGCACGTCTGGTACGGGGCACTCGCCGTATGGACCGGCGGCCTCGGCATCTGGGGAGGTGTCGCGCTCGCCGCCGCGGTCGGTGCCTGGCGGCTGCGCAAGCTCGGCATCACCGTCGGCCCGTTCGCCAACGCCATCGCGCCGGCGCTCCTCGTCGCCCAGGCCGTTGGCCGGATCGGCAACTACTTCAACAAGGAACTGTTCGGCAAGCCGACCACGTTGCCGTGGGGCCTGGAGATCCCGTACCAGTACCGCTTGGCCGGCGGCATCCCCGCGCAGGACCTGCACTTCTCGACCTTCCAGCCGTCGTTCCTCTACGAGCTGATCTGGGACCTGGCGCTGGCGGCCTTCCTCGTCTGGCTCGGCCACCACGCCAGGATCAGGCCCTGGGGCCTGTTCGCGCTCTACGTGGCGGGTTACTCCGGGTACCGGATCTTCGAGGAGAGCATCAGGGTTGACTCGTCCGAGTACTTCCTCGGCCTGCGGCTGAACATGTTCGTCGCGATCGCCCTGACGGTCATCGGCCTGGTCTGGTTCGCCCTCGCCCAGCGTCGTCCCGAACGCCCGTACACGGTCCTGCCGCCGGGAGCCCCCGAGGCGGCGGGCGCCGCGGAGGCGACCCCGGACGAGGCAACCACGGACGGAGCCGCCGCAGAGTCCACTGCCCCGTCAACCGCCGATGCGGTTGAGGCGGACGATACCGGTGCAACACGCACCCGTTCGGACGACTGAATTGGTGGTGGATGTGCCACATCCGCGCAGGCCAGTTCAGGTGGCGATCGCGGCGACCGTCGCCCCGGCGGCCTTGATCAGGTCGGCCGCGGCGATTTCTATCTCTAGGCCGCGGCGGCCGGCGCTGCAGAACATCGCGGCGAGTTCGAGCGCTGAGGAGTCCACCACGACGGGGAGACGCCGCTTCTGGCCGACGGGGGAGATGCCGCCGGCCACGTAGCCGGTGGCGCGCTCGGCGGCGGCGACCTCGGCCATCACGGCCTTCTTGCCGCCGACGGCGGCGGCCAGGGCCTTAAGGTCGAGCTGGCGGTGCACGGGGACGACGCCCACGGCGAGTGCGCCGCCGTCGACCGCCGCGACCAGCGTCTTGAACACCCGCTCCGGCGGCACGCCGAGCGCCTCGCTGGCCTCAAGGCCGTAGGAGTCGGACCGTGGGTCGTGCTCGTACTCATGCAAGGTGAACGGGATCTTCGCCCGGTCAAGGGCGATCGTCGCCGTGGTGCCGCGTCCAGCCACAACCCGTCACCCTAGTGCCTGGCGGCGCTGGGCGGAAAATAGTTATGCCGCTGGCGGATGTGCTGCGCATAGTGGGCAAATGCGCGTCACGTTTCCGCGGCTGGCGGATTACCAGCGAGCGTACGCCGTCGTCGAGCGGGACGACGGGGTCGTCTATCGTCTCGATTCCGGCATCGCCGGGCCGAAGCTGCCGCACGACGTCAGGCACCTGATCGTGGAGCGCGAGCTCCGGATCAGCGACGGGATCTGGGGCACCATCGCGGCGGGAACCGTCTACCGGAGCATGCAGCACCTGCGCGGACGCCAGCGCCCGCGCACGGCGGAGCGGTCGGCGCGGCTTAAGAAGGCGCAGCGGACCAAGATCATGCGGGCGGAACTCCTGGCCAACCTGGTCGAGGCGGTCGCGGCCCTCGACGACCCGTCGCCCGACGAGATCCGGCGGCTCACCCGGATGAAGCTGTCGGCGGTGCCGCTCGTCGAGCCGGGCACCGACCCAGTAGACGTCACCGCCTGCCCGCCGCCCGAGGCCCTGGCCGCGGCGGCCCAGGCGCTCCAGGTGGAGGCGGCGCGCTGGGCCAGGCTCCGGGTAGGGGAGGAGATCGTCTACGACTGGCGGCTCGCGGGTCCGTCGGCGGCCCGGGCGGCGCTGCGCGCGGTGCCCAGGCCGAGAGCCGGCGACTCGGCCCGCCGTCAGCCGCGCCGGCGCTGAGGAGCATTAGGGGACCCATGATCTTGAGCCTGGCGGCGAAATCGGTAACGTAACCGTCCATGGGTGATCAGGTGCGTCCGGAAGACCGGGAAATGATGGCGCTCGCGCTCCAGCAGGCGCGGGCCAGCCTTGACGGCGGTGGCGTCCCGGTGGGCGCGGTCCTCGCGGCGGGCGGCGAGGTGATCGCGGCCGGGCACAACGAACGGGTGCAGCGCGGCGACCCGGTCGCGCACGGTGAGATCTCGGCCCTGCGGAACGCGGGCCGCCGCGCCTCCTACACGGACACCAGCCTGTACACGACGCTGTCCCCGTGCCAGATGTGCACCGGCGCGATCCTGCTCTTCCAGATACCGCGCGTGGTGGTGGGCGAGGCCCGCACCTTCGGGGGCGACCTGGGCTTCCTGCGGTCGAAGGGCGTCGAGATCGTGCTACTCGACGACGTCGGCTGCATCGCGGCGATGGAGGAGTTCCAGGCCCGCTACCCGCTGGTCTGGAGCGAAGACATCGGCGGCCGCTAGCCGAACCGGCCGAGACCGGGAGATAAACTCACAGCTTGTGAGCAGCGAAGTTTCCCCAGAGGTCGGTGAGCGGTTTCCCGATGTGTCGGCGCTGGCCGCGGCGCTTGACAAGACGGGTTACCTGGTAGGTGATCAGCTCGCTGCGGCGCTGTTTCTCGCGGTGCGGATGGGGCAGCCGATCCTGCTCGAGGGCGAGCCGGGCGTGGGCAAGACCCAGGCGGCCAAGTCCCTGGCGGAAGCGCTGGACACCATGCTCGTACGACTCCAGTGCTACGAGGGCATTTCCGCCGCTGAGGCGCTGTATGAGTGGAACTACCCCAAGCAGTTGCTTGCCATCAGGCTCGCCGAGGCGACCCACGAGACGCTGCAGGAAGCCGACCTGTTCCGCCCGGATTTCCTGCTCTCCCGGCCGCTGCTGACCGCGCTCGACCACCCGGGTCCCCGGCCCGCCGTGCTGCTGATCGACGAGGTCGACCGGGCCGACGACGAGTTCGAGGCGTTCCTCTTCGAGATGCTCGCGGAATCCTCCGTGACGATCCCTGAGCTCGGGACGCGGCATGCCGTCGTGCCGCCTGTGGTAATCCTCACATCCAACCGGACCAGGGACCTGCACGACGCGCTCAAGCGGCGTTGCCTCTACAACTGGATCGGGTTCCCCGACGCGCGGCGGGTCGCCGAGATCATCCGGCGGCGGGTGCCGGCCGCGAGCACGGCCCTGGCGGGCGAGGTGGCGGTCGCCGTGGCTCGCCTGCGCGAGCTCGGCCTGACGAAGTCGCCAGGCATCTCCGAGGCGATCACCTGGGCGGGCGCGCTCGCGGTGTTCGGCGACGAGGCGCTCTCTGCCGATGCGGCCGAGCGCACGCTGAGCGTCGTGGTCAAGTACCCCGAGGACGAGCAGGCCGTCCGGGAGGCCGGGCTAGCTTCTGTCGTCAGGCATGACTGACGACCTGACCGGCCTCGACGGCGCGGACGGGCGCGCCGCGTACCGGCGGACCCGGCTGCGCTCGCCGGATTACGCGGCCCTCGCGGCAGCACTGGCGACCGCGATGCGGACCGCGGGACTGCCCGCCGGGCCTGATCGCAGCGAGCGGCTCGCCGGCGCGCTCACCGTGATGCGCGCGACGACGATCGCGCAACTGCACGCGTGCGCGCTCGCCACGATGGTGTCGGGGCCGAACCAGATCGACGC
>JAWWPV010000665.1:0-2700 GCA_033854775.1 Trebonia sp. | reverse complement strand
GTGCCCCGGGTCCGCGGCCAGCTTCTCGCGGACCTGGGCCGCCTGGACACCCTGGCGCCAGTCGCCGGGGGCGACGTTCACCTTCAGGCGGAGCTTCCGGGCGTGCGGCCATCGAACTCCTGGAACTCGCTGGATGGCAGGTCCGCTTCGAAAGCGCGGGCTGCTGCGGCCGGGCCAGTCTGTCGAAGGGGCTGGTGGACCAGGCCCAGCGGATGGCGGCGGCCATGGCCGACCGCCTGGGTGAAGCGGCTGCCAGCGGCGTGCCGATCGTCGGGGTGGAGCCGTCATGCCTGCTGACGCTTCGCGATGAGTACCCGGCTCTGCTCCCCGACGACCCGAAAGCGCAGGCCCTGGCGGCAGCCACCCGGCTTCCGGAGGAACTGCTCTTGGAGGCCATCGCCGCCGGCCGGCTCGTCCTGCCGCCGGAGAATGGCGTCCGTGGCCGCCGCATCATGTTCCATGGCCACTGCCACCAGAAGGCGCTCGCGGGTACGGCCGCGACCATGGCCTTGCTGCGCAGCATCCCCGATGCCGACGTGAACGAGGTTGACGCCGGGTGCTGCGGCATGGCCGGATCGTTCGGCTTCGAGGCGGAGCACTACGAACTCTCGATGAGCATCGGCGAACTCCGGCTCTTCCCCGCCGTCCGAGCCGAGGCGCAGGAGACAATCATCGCGGCGACTGGCGTTTCCTGCCGGCAGCAGATAGAGCACGGCACCGGGCGATCCGCCCGGCATCCACTGGAAATCATCCGGCAGGTAGTACTGGCTCCGTCGTCGATCCAGCCGGGCTGACTAAGTCCCGCTGGACCGTGGCCAGTCCGCGAACGCTTCCCGCAGCGCGGCCACGTCCTGCACGCCGAGGCCGAAGGGGGCGAAGATGGCGTCGCCCCACCGGTCGAGCCGGCGGCCGGCGTCGGCGAAATCGCGGTCGTCCAGGCCGGGATCGAGCTTGCGGGCGAGGCCGATCACCTGGTCGATGCTGTAGAGCCGGAGAGCGGCGGCCGTGTCGATGTAGTCGCGGGGCTCGGCCCGGCCGGCTAGGGCGCACACCTTGCCGCCGACCACGTCCTCAAGCCTGAGGACGGGCCCGACGTCCATGGTGACCGGCTGCGCCGTCCGGTCGAAGTAGGCCATCTGCAGCATCATCCGCTGCCCGTCTGACGCGGTGACCGTCCACTCGGCCAGGCCCTCGCCCATGCCTTCGAACATGTCGGAAAGTTCCGCGATCTTGTCCTCGCGGTCCGTGCCGAACCCGGCTTCGCGCAGCGCGGTTTCCACGGAGCTGGCCGCCGCCTCGACGCCGGTCTCCTCGTTCGTGAACAGGTCGACGTCCTGGGTCGGCCGGGTAATGAGGCCGTGCGCGATCAGCGCGTTGCCGCCGCCGAGCGCGAAGCCGTGCCTGGTGGCAACCCGCAGTGCGACGGTCGCCACGCGGCGGTGTAGCTCGCTGATGGGCATCAGGCACTCACTTCCGCTGGCAGGGACCGGTGCTGCTCCTCCCAGGCCCGCCTGACCCCCTTGGGGAGGTACAGGTCTGGCCACAAGCTCACCAGGGTGGCGGCATCGAGGTAGCTGCTGAGATCCTCCGCGCGGCTGGCCTCGCGCAAGACCGTCTGGTAGTACCACAGGCGCATATCGGGATCGTCAAGGTCGAAGCGGTGATCAGGCAGGCTCCAGAACAGCCGCAGGGGCAGCTCGACGGTGCCGGCCGTCGGGCCGCGCAGGTCGGCGAGGTTGTCGATGACGAGGACGCGGCGGCCGGGACGCGCCTGGTAGGGCGCGAGGTGCGCGGCGGCGGGCCTGCCGGGCACCTCGTGCGCGTCGCCGTCACGTTCAACGGCCGGCTGGCCTGACGCGCCCTGGTGGATGACGCCCGGCAGGTACTTGTAGATGGTGGACCGGCTCACGCCCAGCTGCCTGGCGATGCCTGAGACCGTGTTCTCCGGCCGAAGCAGCAGCTCCCGTACCTCGCGGAGCTGCTCGGGCGTCAGCGCGGGCGGCCGCCCGAGCCGCTTCCCGCGGGCGCGGGCGGCGGCAAGGCCGTCGCTTGTCCCCGCCGAGATGGCAGCCCGGCCGAGGCCGGCGAGCCCGTCGAACACCCGGAAGATCGCCTCGCCGCCGGGACCGGCGGTGTCGAGTTCCTCGCGCAGCGACCGCAGCCCGGCCCGCCGTCGCCGTACCTCCCCGACGTTGGCGATCAGCTCGCGCTGCGTCCGCCCGAGCTGGTCCAGGCTCGCCACCACGAGAATGTCACCCGGGCGCAGGGACTCCAGGCAGTCGCGCAGCCCCGGCAGGCCGGCGTCCCTGCCCGTCGCCTCGTCGGTGTAGACCAGCGCGCACCCGGCGTCCCCGGGCAGCCCAAGCCGGCTCCGCACCGCCTCCGCGGCCGCGTCGGCTACGCGCGCGTAGCCGACCAGCCGCCCGGTGCCTGGCTCGGATTCCCGTGCCGGGCCGGCCGCCGTCTCCGTGCTCCTGCCGCTCATGTGTTCTAGTGTACAAGAAAAACGGCGCGACGATTTACCGACATGCCGTTTTACTTGACGCTACCTTTTTTCGGACACATTTTCCGGACACATTGGCCGCACCATCCTCAGGCTAGGCTGGCGGCCCAGCGGGCGTGCAGGTCGGCGTACTCGCCGGCGCCGCCGGTCAGCTCCGCCGGGGTGCCGTCCTCGATCACCCGCCCGGCGCGCAGCAC
>JAWWPV010000664.1:0-3781 GCA_033854775.1 Trebonia sp. | reverse complement strand
TTTTCCTCCTGCTGTCCCTGGCCCCTGGCTCTCCGTGCCGTTGGACGGACGAAAAAGGTTCACCAGTCATGATTTTCATTGCTAGCCCAGGCCGAGCACCCGCACCGCGTTCGCCTTGAGGATCTTGGCCTTGGCGTCCGGCTTGAAGTCAAGCGTCTCGAAGTCACGCAGCCAGCGCTCCGGTGTGAGCAGCGGGTAGTCGGTGCCGAACAGCACCTTGTCCTGCAGGTAGGAGTTAGCCGCGCGGACCAGGTCGGCGGGGAAGTACTTGGGCGACCAGCCGGACAGGTCGATGTACACGTTCGACTTGTGCGTCGCGATCGAGATCGACGAGGCCGCCCACGGCACCGACGGGTGCGCCAGGATCACGGTAAGCGCGGGGAAGTCCGCCGCGACGTCGTCGACGAGCATCGGGTCAGACAGGCGCAGCTTCAGGCCACGGCCGCCGGGCAGGCCCGCGCCGATGCCGGTCTGGCCGGAGTGGAACAGCGCCGGCACGCCGAGGGACTCGATCTCCGCCCAGAGCGGGTAGAAGGCCTGCTCGTTCGGCGCGAATCCCTGCAGGGTCGGGTGGAACTTGAACCCCTTCACCCCGTAGTCCCGCACCAGCGAGCGCGCCTGCGCCACCGCGTCCGGCCCGCGCAGCGGGTCAACGGAGCCGAACGGGATCAGCACGTCGGAGTGCTCCGCCGCCCGCGTCGCGATCTCCTCGCTCGAGATCGTCGCGTGCCCGGTCGCCGTGGACGCGTCCACGGTGAAGACCACGGCCGCCATGTTCAGCGCCCGGTACCGGTCGGCGATCTGCTCAAGCGTCGGCGTCCGGTCGTGGCTGGCGCGGAAGTACTTCGCCGACGCCTCCATGAGCTCGTCGTCCAGCGAGTGGTGCCCGTGCCCGTCAACCTCGACGTGCACGTGCACGTCGATGGCGCTCAGCGATTCAGTCCGCATGTCTTCGAGTCCTACCCGTCCGACGCAGCACCCAATATGAGACGCCATCGCGCGCGTGGCGCAAGGGTCATGGTCCCGATACAGACTATCGGGAACCCTGATGATCGCCAGCCGGGCCGACATCGGGGGTACGGGGGGTCGTCCCCCGGGAGAAAGCTGTGCTGAGCACTAAGATCACTCTCGCTAACTAGTCCGCGTTCCCATTGCCCACCTGCCGTCCGTTATGCGAGCCTCGGCGGTGTGAGCGAAGCCGCCGATTCTCCTGCCATTGCCATGGACCTGTCCGCCAGCGACCCGGTGACCGGGGCGGTCAAGGCGGGCGACCTGCTGTGGACGCCGACCCCCGGGCGGGTCGCCAGCGCCAACATCACCGCGTTCGCGGGCTGGCTCAAGGAGACCCGCGGGCTTCAGCTCACGAACTACCCGGACCTGTGGCAGTGGTCGGTCACGGAAACCGACGCGTTCTGGCGGGCGGTCTGGGACTACAGCGACATCATCGCCGTCGAGCAGCCGGCCGCGGTCCTCGGCCAGCGCGACATGCCCGGCGCGGAGTGGTTCCCCGGCGCCCGGCTCAACTACGCGGAGAACGTCATGCGCCGGGAAGCACCCGGCGAGGTCGCGCTGTACTACCACTCGGAGACGGTTCCCGTCACCCCGATGTACTGGGACGAGTTCGGCCCCGCCGTCAGGACCCTCGCCACCCAGTTGCGCGCCCTCGGCGTCAAGCCGGGGATGAGGGTCGCCTCCACGCTGCCGAACATCCCCCAGGCCGTCATCGCCATGCTCGCCACCACGTCGATCGGTGCGATCTGGACGAGCGTGTCACCGGACTTCGGCTGGCGGGGCGTGCTCGACCGCTTCAGGCAGCTGCAGCCCACGGTGCTGATCTGCACCGGCGGCTACACCTACAACGGCAAGGCCTACGACCGCTCCGGCGAGCTCAAGCAGATCATCGACGACCTCACGTGCCTTGAGCACGTGATCTACCTGCCGTTCGGTGACGTGCCCGCGCCAGCGGACGACGCGGAGTCCTGGCCAGAACTGCTGGCCCGCCCCCCGGTGTCGCGGGACGAGTTCACGTATCACCACGGACCGTTCGAGATGCCGCTGTGGATCTTGTTCTCGAGCGGCACGACCGGACTGCCGAAAGCCATCACCCACAGCCACGGCGGCATTCTGCTTGAGCAGCTGAAGCTTCAGCACCTGAACATGAACCTGTCCGCCGGCGACGTGCTGTTCTTCTACACCACCACCGGGTGGATGATGTGGAACTTCATGGTCAGCTCGCTGGTGCTCGGGGTCAAGCCGCTGCTGTACGACGGGAACCCCGGCTACCCGGAGCCGGACGCGCTGTGGCGGATGGCGGCCGAGGCGAAGGTGACGCTGTTCGGCGGGTCTCCCGCCTACGCGGACATGCTCGCCAAGCGCGGCGTGGTCCCCAAGGACAAGTACGACCTGTCCGCCCTGGAATGCGTGATGCTGGCCGGCTCGCCGGTGTCGCCGGAGGTGTACGCCTGGTTCTACCGCAACGTCAAGCGTGACCTGTGGCTGCACGTCGGCTCCGGCGGTACCGACGTGTGCGCCGGGTTCACCGGCGGGTCACCGACGCTGCCCATCTACGCGGGCGAGCACCAGCACCGCAACCTCGGC
Organism: Trebonia sp.; assembly: GCA_033854775.1. Taxonomy (GTDB): domain Bacteria; phylum Actinomycetota; class Actinomycetes; order Streptosporangiales; family Streptosporangiaceae; genus Trebonia. The sequence goes on along the minus strand of JAWWPV010000664.1, from coordinate 1,183 downwards.
GTCGCCGCGTACGCGTTCAACGACGCCGGCGAGGCCGTCGTCGACGAGGTCGGCGAGATGGTGATCACCAGGCCGCTGCCCTCGATGCCGGTGAAGTTCTGGGGCGACGACGCGGCGATGACCCGGTACAAGGCCACCTACTTCGACGAGTGGCCCGGCGTGTGGCGGCAGGGCGACTTCTTCAAGGTCACCCCGCGCGGCGGCACCTTCGTCCTCGGCAGGTCGGACGCCACGCTCAACCGCTTCGGCGTGCGGATCGGCACTGCCGAGATCTACAACGTCCTGGAGGGCATCCCCGAGGTGGACGACGCGATCGTGGTCAACCTCGACCTGCCGGGCGGCCAGTTCTACATGCCGATGTTCGTCAAGCTCGCCGACGGGCTCGCGCTGGACGACGACATCGTCGGCGAGATCAAGGCGCGGCTGCGGCGCGAGTACACGCCGCGGCATGTGCCCGACAAGTTCATCCAGGTGCCTGCCATCCCCACGACGCTGACCGGGAAGAAGCTCGAGGTCCCGGTCCGCAAGCTGCTGATGGGCGTCCCGCTGGAGAAGGCGGCCTTTCGCGACGCGATGGCCGACCCGTCCGCCCTGGACGCGTTCGTCGACTACGCGCGCACCCAGCACGATTACAAAATGTAGAGTGAGCAAATAAACCAGGGGGCTCCAATGACGGAACAAGCAGGCTTTCCGCTCCCCTCGCAGATCGCTGACGTGCCCGGCGCGGAGAACTGGCGCTCCATGTACCAGTACTTCACCCGCTTCCAGCCGGACGACGACAAGCGCTTCTGGTTTTACAACTCCATGCACTTCCCCGAACCGATGCCGGCGTTCGACACGATCACCGGAGAAGTGCCGTACCAGGCGATCGGCGCCAACACCGCGCGGCTGTTCGTCTTCCCGACCACGCTCGGCATCGAGCACCGGATCGTCAACGGGCGGGTCTACATCACCGCCAACCCGGTGCTCGACCCGGCGGAGATCGAGCGGCGGGCCGCCGAGTTCGGACCGCGCGCCGGGTATTACTTCGAGAACTGGGACTCCCTGTACGAGGGGTGGAAGGACCGGCTGCGCGCGCTGATCGCCGAGATCGAGTCGATTTCCGTGCCGTCGCTGCCCGAGTGGGAGCCTTCCGAGGCCGTCTTCGGCGCAACCGGCGTCGCGGACAACCACTACCTGCACG
>JAWWPV010000663.1:0-6454 GCA_033854775.1 Trebonia sp. | reverse complement strand
GTCCTCGAACCCGGTCGTGCTCATCGCGCCGCCCATAGCTTGCGCGATGACCTCGTAGGCCTTGAAGTTCGCGTACCGGCCCGGGCCGAAGCCCTTGACGGAGGCGTAGATCAGCCGGTCGTTCAGCTCGTGCAGCACTTCCCAGGTGTAACCGAGCCGGTCCATGACACCAGGGCCGAAGTTCTCCACCAGGATGTCGGCGTCCCTGATGAGGCGGGCGAACACTTCCTTGCCTTCCGGCGACTTCATGTTCACCGTGATGCTGCGCTTGTTGCAGTTCAGCATGGTGAAGTAGAGGCTGTCCGCGCCCGGCACGTCGCGCAGCTGCGCCCGGGTGACGTCCCCGCGGCCGGGCATCTCCACCTTGACGACGTCCGCGCCGAGCCAGGCGAGGATCTGCGTGGACGAGGGACCCGACTGGACGTGCGTCATATCGACGACACGCACTCCCTCTAGCGCCTTGGTCATCTGCTCCTCCGTTTTCCTTATGTCGTGCCAGTTTCATGTCGTGCCCGGTTTCGGTCATCGCGCTGACCGGGACCGTGCCAGCAAGTCGGTAGCGGCGTGCACGACCCGCAGCGTCGGGGCGGGCGCGCCGGTCATGTCGGCGAGCTCCACGACCGCCGTGACGAGCGCGTCGAGTTCGAGCTGCTTGCCCGCCTCCAGGTCTTGCAGCATGGAGGTCTTGTGGTGGCCGACGCCGCCCGCGCCGCGCAGCCGCCGCTCCACGGTGATGCCCGGCTTGCTGCCGACCCGGGCGGCGATGTCGAGGACCTCCTCCATCACCTGCGCCACGACCTGCCTGCTGGGCAGGTGCTCGTAGATCTCGGCCATCGTGGCCCCGGTCAGCGCGCTGACCGGGTTGAACGAGGCGTTGCCCATCAGCTTGATCCAGATGTCGTCGCGCAGCTCGGCCTCGACCGGGGACTTCAGCCCCCCGGCGATCATGGCCGCGCTCAGTGCCGCGCAGCGCGCCGAGACCTCGCCGGACGGCTCGCCGATGGAGAACCGGGTCCCTTCCAGGTGCCTGATGACGCCCGGTGACTCGATCACGGTGGCCGCGTACACCACGCACCCGATGGCCCGCTCGGGCGGCAGCACCGCGCTGGTGGCGCCGCCGGGATCGACCGCCTCGATGCGGCGGTCCTCATACGGGCCTGGCAGCTTGTGGAAGTACCACCACGGGATGCCGTTCTGCCCCGCGACCACGGCCGTGCCTTCACCGAGCAAGGGCTCGACGAGAGGGCCACAGCCCGGGTAGGAGTACGCCTTGAGGCCGAGGAAGACGTAGTCGACCCGGCCGATCTCCTGGGGGTCATCGGTCACGTGCGGGTGCGCCGTGAAGTCGCCGCGCGGGCTGAGCACCCGGACGCCGTTTTCCCGCATCGCTTCCAGGTGCGCCCTCCTGGCGATCAGGTGCACCTCGGCGCCGCCCCGGTGCAGTGCCGCTCCCCAGTAGGCCCCGATGGCTCCCGCGCCAACGACCGCGATCCGCACGCGACCACCCCTTCTGCAACTTGAAGACTGTATGCAATAGGTCGTGGAGTCATGTCGGCTCCGCCGCCGCCGGCGCCGTTGGTGGAGCCATTTATTGCATACGGTATTTCTACGCGGGCGACCCGGCAATAGCTGGCGATGGTACATTGCATACAAGATGCGGTATGGTCGGGGCAGGGGACGCTCTCTCGGGTGCCCGGACCGCCGAGGAAGAGATGAGCACGAGCATGCCTGAGTCACTCGCCGCCGGCACGCGCCGCGTGGCCCGCCCGGCGCCGTTGCGGCAGGCCGTCTACGACACGCTGGCCGAGATGATCGCGAGCGGCTCGCTCAAGCCCGGGCAGCACCTGGTGGAGTCCGAGCTCGCCGAGCACCTGGGCGTCAGCCGCCAGCCCATCCGCGAGGCACTCCAGCGGCTCGCGGTCGACGGCTGGGTGGAGCTGCGCCCCGCCTACGGCGCCTACGTGCACATCCCCACCACGGAAGAGGTCGCCCAGCTGCTCGGCGTCCGCGCCGTCCTCGAGGCGTACTCGGCGCGCGAGGCCGCGCAGCACGCGACCAAGGAGCGCACCGCCCGGCTGCGGGAGCTGTACGAGGCGGGCATGACCGCGCTCGCCGCCGACGACGAGAGCGGGCTCGTCGTGGCCAACGCCAACCTGCACGCGCACATCGTGCAGATGTCGGGCAACAGGGTGCTGGCCGAGCTCATCTCCCAGGTAGAACGGCGCGTCCGCTGGTACTACACGCCGATCGCCCGGCCCCGCGGCAAGGAGGCCTGGCACGAGCACGACGGCCTGATCAAGGCCATCGCGGCCGGCGACGCCGACCTGGCCGAGCAGGTGATGCGCGCCCACACCGAGCGGACCACGGAGTTCTACCGCAAGGAATTCGTCCCGGCGAACCGGACGCCGGCCGACTGAGCAGGCGCGGCCTGGCTCGGTCACCCGCTTCGTCCGTGTCTTACCCGGTCGTCGCGCCGCCGGGTCCTGACGTGCCGCGGGGTCCGGCCGGGGTGGCGGGTCCCGTCAGCTCGCTCAGCCGGCGCTCCGCCTCGGCGAGCCGGGCGCGCAGTTCCCTGTCGCCCGCCCAGCGCTCGGTCGCGTCCCTGATCATCGCCGCGATCCCGGCGATCTTGCCGTCGGCGTCGCGCAGCAGCGCCACGCTGAACTCGAGCGACAGCCGGCGGCCGTCCCGGTGGGTGGCGGGCACCTGGAGCAGGGCGTCGCCGTACTTCGTCTCCCCGGTGGCCATCGCCGCGTCGTAGCCAGCCCAGTGCCTGCCGCGCTGCTTGTCCGGGATGATCAGGTCAAGGCTCTGGCCAAGCGCCTCGGCGGCCGGGTAGCCGAAGACGCGTTCGGCCCCGCCGTTCCACAGCGCGATGATCCCGTTTGGGTCGCTGACAACGATCGCCTCGGGCGCCTCGCGCACGACCGCCTGGGCCAGCCAGTCCTGGTCCATGACGCCTCTCCCTCTCCGCCGCTGCCGCCCGGGTTGCGGCTTGTGCTGCCGCCTACTAGGCCCAAGCTACTAGAAACTGGATACTGAATACAATAACTTGGATGGGTGCAGGAGAACGCTCCGGGCGAGGCCCGGTGCCTGGACGCAACGGACTACCAGGAAGGGATCCGGACATGACCGAGGCTTCCGCACGGGCAACGGGGGAGGGGAGCGACGGCGGTCCAGCCGCGCTCACGGACGGGATTCACCTGGTCGTCGACGCGCTCAAGCTTAACGATGTGAAGACCATCTACGGGGTCGTCGGGATCCCGGTCACCGACCTGGCCCGCCTGGCCCAGGCCGAGGGCATCCGCTTCATCGGCTTCCGCCATGAGAGCAACGCGGCGCACGCGGCGGCGGCGGCCGGCTTCCTGACCGGGAAGCCGGGCATCTGCCTGACCGTGTCAGCGCCCGGGTTCCTCAACGGCTTGGTGGGACTCGCCAACGCGACGACCAACTGCTTCCCGATGGTGCAGATCTCCGGGTCGAGCGAGCGGCACATCGTCGATCTCCAGCGCGGCGACTACGAGGAGATGGACCAGCTCGCCGTGGCCAAGAATTTCGCGAAGGCCGCATACAGAATCGACCGGGCGCAGGACATAGGAAGGGGCATCGCACGGGCGCTCCGTACCGCCGCGGCGGGACGTCCTGGCGGCGTCTACCTGGACATCCCGGCCGCCGTTCTCGGCGAGATCATCGAGGCGGCAGCAGGCGAGAAGACGATCTGGCAGGTCACCGACCTGGCACCGCGGCAGCTCCCCGCGCCGGAGGCCGTGGACCGGGCGATCGACCTGCTGGCAGCCGCGGAGCGCCCGCTGGTCGTGCTCGGCAAGGGCGCGGCCTACGCGCGGGCCGACGCGCAGCTGAGGGAGTTCATCGAGACTACGGGCATTCCCTACATGCCGATGTCCATGGCCAAGGGCCTGCTGCCCGACGACCACCCGCAGTCGGCGGCCACCGCACGGTCGCTGGCGCTGAAGCGGGCCGACGTCGTCATGCTCGTCGGCGCGCGGCTGAACTGGCTGCTCAGCCACGGCGAGGCCCCGACGTGGAACCCGGACGCGAAGTTCATCCAGATCGACATCGCCGCCGCCGAGCTGGACAGCAACCAGCCGATCGCCGCCCCGCTGGTCGGCGACATCGGCTCGGTGCTTGACGCCCTGATCGAACGGGGCAAGCCGGGACGGATCACCGCACCGCAGAACTGGCGGGACGAGCTCAGGGAGCGCACCGACGTCAACGTGGCCAAGATGGTCAAGCGCCTCGATGCCGCCAAGACCGCGCACCCGATGAAGTTCCTCGGCGCACTCCAGTCCATCCGCGACGTCCTCGCGGAGCACCCGGAGGCCTACGTCGTCAACGAGGGCGCCAACGCCCTCGACCTGGCCAGGAACACGGTCGGCATGCGGGTACCGAGGCACCGCCTCGACAGCGGCACCTGGGGCGTCATGGGCATCGGCATGGGCTACGCCATCGCCGCCGCGGTCGAGACCGGCGCGCCGGTCGTCGCCATCGAGGGCGACAGCGCCTTCGGGTTCAGCGGCATGGAGCTGGAGACGATCACCCGCTACCGGCTCCCGGTCACGACCGTGGTGCTCAACAACGGCGGCGTCTACCGCGGCGACGACCCATCTACGAGCAGCGACCCCGCGCCGACCTACCTCAGCGCCAGGCACGACCTGATGATCGAGGCCTTCGGCGGCACGGGCCACCAGGCAACCACCCCGGAGGAGGTCACCGCGGCCCTGACAAGGGCCATCGAGGCCGGCACGCCGGCGCTCGTCGACTGCGTAATCGACCCGTCCGACGGCACTGAGAGCGGCAACATCGGCCACCTCAACCCCAAGGGCCTCACGGCCAAGCACTAACGCAGCAGCCCGCACCGCACAACTCCCAAGAAGGGAAATAACGCGAAATGTCAGAGCAAGAACTCCCGCTCGCTGGCATCAAGGTCATCGACTTCACCGGCGTCCAGGCCGGCCCGGCGTGCACCCAGATGCTCGCCTGGTTCGGCGCGGACGTCCTGAAGGTCGAGCGCACCGTCGGCGGCGACGTCACCCGCAACCAGTTGCGGGACGACCCCGACCTGGACGCCCTGTACTTCACGATGCTGAACAGCAACAAGCGCTCCCTGGCGATCAACACCAAGACGCCCGAGGGCCGCAAGGTCATGGAGCGGCTGATCAAGGAAGCCGACATCCTGGTCGAGAACTTCGCGCCGGGCGCGATGGACCGGATGGGCCTGGGCTGGGACGTCATCTCCGCGTGGAACCCGCGGCTCATCTTCGGCTCGGTCAAGGGCTTCAACGACGACTCGCGCTACACCGACCTGAAGGTGTACGAGAACGTGGCGCAGTGCGCCGGCGGGGCCGCCTCCACGACCGGCTTCTGGGACGGCCCGCCCACCGTCAGCGGCGGCGCGCTCGGCGACAGCAACACCGGCATGCACCTGCTGATCGGCATCCTGACCGCGATTATCGACAGGAACAAGACCGGCAAGGGCCAGAAGGTCTCCGTTTCCATGCAGGACGCCGTGCTCAACCTCTGCCGCGTCAAGCTCCGCGACCAGCAGCGCCTTGAGAAGGTCGGCTACCTGGAGGAGTACCCGCAGTGGCCGAACGGCGAGTTCGGCGACGCGGTCCCACGGGGCGGCAACGCCGGCGGCGGCGGCCAGCCCGGCTGGGTGCTGAAGTGCAAGGGCTGGGAGACCGACCCGAACGCCTACATCTACTTCACGATCCAGGAGCAGAACTGGGCCCGCACCGCGGACGCTATCGGCCACCCGGAGTGGAAAGAAGACCCGGGCTACACCACCCCCCGCGCCCGCGCGGACAAGATCTTCGAGATCTTCGCCGAGATCGAGAAGTGGCTCGCGGACAAGACCAAGCACGAGGCCGTCGACATCCTGCGCGAGTGGGAGGTGCCGTGTGCCCCAGTCCTGTCCATGAAGGAGCTCGCCTACGACCCCGACCTGCGCAAGAGCAGCACGGTCGTCGAGGTCGAGCAGAAGGGCCGCGGCACCTTCCTCACGGTCGGCAGCCCGGTCAAGTTCTCGACCTTCGCCCCGGAGATCACCGGCGCCCCGCTCCTCGGCGAGCACAGCGACGAGGTCCTGGCCGAGCTCGGCTACGACGGCCCGGCGATCGCCGCCCTCCGCGAGAACAAGGTCATCCTCTAGCGCCCCTCTCCGCCTTGGTCCGCGCCGCCAGCCTGTGCGGAGTCTGCCGGCGCCCCGCCAAGGCACCCACTGGGCCCGGATCAAAAAGATCCGGGCCCAGTCCTTTCCCGAGAAATTGCCGCCTCCCCTCTCGCCAGGTTCTTCTCGGCTGGGTTGGCCGGCCTGTTCTGTAGCGCCCTAACGGGCTTAGGACCCGTCAGGCGTCCCATTGCCAGGGAGAAAACCGGGCAGGGCGGTACCCGTGGTCACCGGCGCGGTGGGTGGCCGGGCCCGTGCCAAGGT